>DAHWIP010000139.1:0-5689 GCA_027344975.1 Phycisphaerae bacterium | reverse complement strand
CGGCGGCTGTTGGGCTTGACGGCGGAATCGCACGCCCTTGACGAAACGCACGAACATCAGGAAGAGATACTGGCGGTTGTATCGGAGGGGACTGCCGGAGGTGCCGTCGATGATGAACAGCGAAAAATGATCGAGGGGATTATCAGTTTTCGCGATCTGCAGGTCAGCCAGATCATGACACCGCGGACGGATATGGTCACCGTCAGTCTTAATGATCCGATCGATGTCATACGCGACAAGATCATGAAGGACGGCCTCTCGCGTGTGCCGGTCTATGACGGTTCGACCGACAACATTGTGGGGATTTTGTACGCCAAAGATCTGCTGCCGTGGCTCGGCGGGAATCGCCCGGCCGAAGAGCCGAATGTGGCGCGGCTGATGCGGCCGCCGCTGTTTGTTCCGCATTCCAAACCGCTGCGTGATCTGCTGCGGCAGTTTCGTGCCCAGCGCGTGCACATGGCGATCGTGCTGGATGAATTCGGCGGCACGGCGGGGTTGGTGACCAGTGAGGATATTCTGGAGGAAATCGTCGGCGATATAGCCGATGAATATGAAAAAACCTCACCGCTGCCGTTTCACCGGATCGATGAACATACGGTTGAAGTGGACGGACGGGCCAATGTGACGGATATTAACCGGGAACTGGACCTCCGGTTGCCGGAAGATCAGGATTATCAAACCATCGGAGGTTTGATGATCAATCAGTTGGGGGTTATTCCGGGGCGTGGCACGGTGCTGACGATTGAGGGCATCGAACTGGCGGTTGTGGAGAGCGATCAGCGCCGCGTCCGCCGAGTTCGCATCACCATTCCCCAGTCCGCGGTGCAGCAGTGAGTGCTCGGCTGCGGGATGTGAAATGGTCGGGGCCGGTTTCAGCGCCAGCTCGGCCGGAGGCGCGATACAATGGGGGCGGGTGACGCATGCGAATGATGATTACAGGGCAGGTCGGACTCGACAGGCCGGCATATCTGCAGCAGGTGCAGGAAATTGCCCGGTTGGCCGGAGAGCCGGTCCGGGTATTTAATGTCGGCGACATGATGTACCGTGAGGCCCCGGATGTGCGGCCCGGGCATATTCTGGATTTGCCGCTGTCCCGCCTGACGAGCCTCCGGCGTGCGGTGTTCCGGGATATTCTCAATGAGGCTGGGCGTTATCCGCATGTTATCGTCAATACGCATGCCACATTTCGTTGGCGGAACGGACTTTTTTCAGCCTTTGACTTTGATCAACTCGCACAGTTCAAGGCGGATATTTATGTCACGCTTCTGGATAATGTCGAGGCGGTTCATGCCCGTCTCTTGCGTGATGGGGCTGAGAGCCACACGCTTAAGGATCTGCTCGTCTGGCGAGAGGAGGAAATTCTCGCCACCGAGATTATTTCCAAGGTGAGTCCCGGCAAACCAACACCGTTCTACGTTCTGGCCCGCGGACGGGAGCAATCAACCGCCCAAAGCCTCTTTCGCCTGCTCACCCGGCCGACCATGCGTAAGGTGTACCCCAGCTTTCCCATGAGTCATGTGGTGGATATGCCCGAAGTGCTGGAGGAGATTCGGCGCTTCAGGCGAACACTCGCCGAATATTTCATCACCTTCGACCCCGGCGATGTGGATGAAAAACAGCTTTACGACCGGGCTGTCAGCGCGCTGGGGGAAAATCAACAGACGATTAATATCGAAGCGGACGGCCGGACGCTTTCGCTGCGGACGGCGGAGATTGTCTCCGTCGGGGCGGACATCAATGGGCAGATCTACGCCCGCGATTTCATGATGGTGCGGCAGAGCGACATGATCGTCTCACTGATTCCCGAACTTCCCGGCGGGCGGCCCGGGCTCTCCAGCGGCGTGGAACGCGAACTGCAGCATGCCTTTGATCATGGGCGCGATGTCTACGTCATCTGGAAGCCGCAGAGTGGCCCGAGCCCGTTTATAACGCAGACGGCGACCCGTGTGTTCGCGTCGGTTGATGAGGCCATTGAATATTTCAAATCCGCAGGCATGATCGTACCGCACTCGTTATTTGAAACCACAGGCGCTACGTGAACGACACGCCCGCCATCGTGAGTTCGCTGAAGGAAGAAGCAATTCTTCCCGGATCGCCGATGTCGCGCCGACCTCTGATCATGGGGATATTAAATCTTACGCCGGAGAGTTTCAGCGACGGCGGCCGTTTTTTCAATGCCGGCGGTGTTGACGCATCGGCGGTGGCGGCGGCGGCGCTGGAGATGGCTCTGGCAGGCGCGGACATCATTGATATGGGAGCCGAGGCGACATCGTTTCATCGGGATGGAGTCGTGCCGGTGCAGCCTGCCGAGCAGATTCTGCGGGTCGCCGACGCTCTGACGCAAACCCGGCGTCTGCTTAATGGCCATGGATTCGGCACCGTGGCGATCAGTGTCGATACGCGAAGCAGTGCAGTTGCTGGGGCGGCTCTGGATTCCGGTGCGGCGATGATCAATGATGTTTCGGGGGGGCGGCACGATCCGGCCATGCTGGCGCTGGCCGCACGGGCCCGGTGTCCGATCATCCTCATGCATGCCTGGCCGGAGAGCCCCGACCGGCCGCCTCAACCGCGCGCCGACGTTGTCAGCGATCTGATCGATGAACTGCGGCAGATTAAGGCGGCCGCGCTGGCGGCGGGAATTCGAGCAGAAAACGTGATCCTTGATCCCGGTATCGGCTTTGGTAAGGCGCCTGAGGATAACTGGCGGATTTTGCGTCAGCTCGGTCATCTTGCTGCACTGGATTCTCCCTTGGCGGTGGGATTTTCCCGTAAGCGGATCACACGCGATCTGCTGCCGCCGGACCGGCAGGATTGGCAGCACCGCGATATCGCCTCCGCAGTTCTGCTTGCCGCCGTGCATCACCCGGCGGTGCTCATCTATCGGGTACACGATGTCTTCCTGACGGCGGTGGCGCGGGCGGCTCTGCTGCAGACAGAGGGATCGAGATAAAATAGTATTGGTTGTCCCCCGGGACGTGCGCGCAGGTCTTAAGACTTTCGATGGATTTCGATTAAAATGATATGAAGGGTGGATTCATGGAACCGAGTCAGCAAGGGAAAACGCCTGTGATCGATCCGGACCTGCTGGAAATATTAGTCTGTCCTCTCACGCGGAGTCGCCTGCATCAGGAAGGTGACTTTCTGGTTGCGGAGGTCGGTGGCCTGCGCTATCCGATCCGTGACGGGATACCGGTGTTGCTGATCTCCGATGCCATCGTGCCTCCGGAAATTGGTTCGATGGAGGCGTTTCGGGAGAAATATAAGGATCAGATACCGGATTGAGGTGCACGGCCGCATTTGAATCGCGCCGGGAGCAATCCTAATATAAGGGGGGTCTGGAACGGCGGCTTGATGGGTCAAACTGAATTGAGTAGGTGCGTAAATGAGCTGTGATCGGTGCCAAAAACCTGCTACGGTTCATATCAAGGAAATCAGCGGCGGAGCCATCCGGGAACTTCATCTTTGTGATCAATGTGCCGCCGAACAGGGGCTTGCCGCCCAGAAACATGCATCTTTCTTCGAATCGGTCAACGCCCTGATCATCGGTCGAACGGCCGACGAAGTGAAGAATCTCAAATGTCCGGATTGCGGCATGACGTGGAAGGAATTCAAGGATACGGGGTTGCTCGGGTGCATTCGTGATTACGATATTTTTGCCGTGCAACTCGCCGCATGGATTGAAACGGCTCAGGCCGGGGGTAACCACCACACGGGTAAGATACCCGCGGCCCGGCTGATCAACGGGCCGGATTACGTGCGCCGCAAGCAGGCGATCCTGCAGATGAAGGCGGAGCTTTCGCAGGCGGTTTCGGATGAGGATTATCGTCACGCCGCCGAGTTACGCGATAAAATCAAGGCAATGGAAGAACAGGCCGGGTGAGTGATTTGGACAATCCACATATGCTGACACTTGAATCCATGCCCAATCGCCCCTGTCACTGGTTGATGGGAGAGGGGCCAAAGAATGACATCCTGATCAGTTCGCGTGTGCGGCTGGCCAGAAATCTGCTCGCGTTTCCCTTCATGAGCAAGGCAACCGAAACGCAGCGCGAAGAAATTCAAACCACGCTGCGGAGTCGACTGGAAAAGCTCAAGGAAGCCCCCGGCCACCTCTATGTCGAAATGTCAGATACGCACGACATCGACCGCCAGATGCTCATGGAGCGACATCTGATCTCCCGCCAGCTCGCCGCGCCGGACGGCAGCAAAGGCGTATTTATCACCGAAGGGGAAGATATCAGTGTGATGGTCAACGAAGAAGATCATCTGCGGATACAGGCTATCGCACCCGGGCTTCAGATTCAGGAATGCTGGCAGAAGGCGGGTATGGTGGATGATGAGCTTGAAGCCGGACTGGACTTTGCCTTCAGCGACAAGCTCGGCTATCTGACCGCATGCCCCACCAACCTGGGAACCGGGCTGCGCGTTTCGGTCATGGTGCACCTGCCCGCACTGCAGTTGACCGGAAAGATTGATCAGATCAAGCAGGCCGCTAAAGATATGCGCCTTGCCATCCGCGGGCTCTACGGCGAGGGGACGGAAGCATTGGGTGATTTTTACCAGATCAGTAATCAGACCACGCTGGGCCGCAGCGAACAGGAGATCATCCGGGAGTTCAACGATCAGGTGGTGCCACGGATTCTGCAGGCTGAGTCGGCGGCACGCGAACTGCTGGTGGAGGAAAACCCGCTGCTGATCGATGACCGGATCGGGCGGGCCTTGGGAGTGCTCAGTCACGCCCGACTGCTCACGGCCGAGGAAGCCCTTTATCACCTTTCCTATCTCCGGCTGGGGGTGACCCTGGGGCGGATCAGCGGCCTGGAGCTTGGCACCATTAATAATTTATTTCTTCTGGCCCAGACGGCTCACCTGCAGAAGATCCGGGGCGGCGAACTCGATGAGGCAACCCGCAAGGCCGTCCGGGCTGAATTTATCCGGCAGAAACTTTCCCGCGGCAATCTTTGACCTTTCCCGCCGGGAATGCAACCACTGAACCCTGCAGTCATATTGCCGAGCGAGATTTAGCCGCTTGGGTGTGTAGCCGAATGTCGCTCGCCATTATCAATGAAACCGCGGATCATTCGCCACCGGCTGTTGCTCAAAACGCCCCGCCGATGCTCTCCCAGGTCAGCCCGTGGCGCAGAAGATATTTCCGCAGCCGGTCCGCGTCGTTGACGCTCTTTTTCCGGTTGCGGGAGGAGGAAAATAATTTCCGCCCGGCCTCGGAAAGTGAGCGGCTTTTGCGGCAGACATCCAGAACCGATGCAAGCTGCATGCGGTCAAACAGGTCCAGTTCTCCGCATGTATGTTGTGGTGGCAGATCGCCAAAAGCTGCGGGCTGCGTGGTGGCTCCGTCGGGCCGAAACCACAACCGCTCAAGGCGTTCGATCTCCCGGTTTACCAGCGTTAATGTGATCCGACCACCTTCCGCCAAAGTGCCCATTCGACTGATGCTGGCATTGAGATCGCGGAAGTTGCTGCGCCAGAGTCCACGATCCGACCGGGCGAATGCCAGATAAGCGTCATAGGCCTCACGATTGAACGCCAGCTTCCTGTTAATTCGTCGGCTGATCGCTTCGAGTTCAAAGGCGATATTCGGCTCGATATCCTCGGGACGATCCCGCAGGGCAGGCAGATGAAAAGTCCAGAGATTGATCCGGGCAAGCAGATCTTCGCGGAATAATCCATC
>DAHWIP010000138.1:0-5715 GCA_027344975.1 Phycisphaerae bacterium | reverse complement strand
GAGACCACAAATGACGCCACCACCGCCGGCATGGAGACCTGAATCGGCCAATGGAATACCGACTGCACGACCGTCGAAAGTAATTGCCCGATGAGAATACCCATGGCTCCACCGAACAGGCACAGCACGACGGCTTCAATGATGAACTGGCTGAGAATATCGGTCGGTTTGGCGCCCAGCGCCATCCGGAGGCCGATTTCCCGCGTGCGCTCGGTTACAGATACAAGCATTATATTCATGATTCCCACGCCGCCGACGACCAGTGAAATCAGGGCCACGCCGGTGAGCAGATCGGTCATGAGGGTGGAGGTTTTTCCCAGCGCGTGAGAGATTTCAGCCAGATCACGGATATTAAAATCGTCCGGTTGCCCCGGCAGCAGATGATGCCGCTGGCGGAGAAGCGCGTTGATCTCAGCCATGGCCTGCGGCAATGCCGCCGAGTCCGGGGTGGAAACCTGTATGTTATTGACGTTGGGAAAACTGACGGGATTGGGTGTATCGGCCGCCTGCACACTCGATACCGCCGGATAAAGGTTCTGTGATGTCTGGGGATAAAGCTGGGAAGGAGAAAACGTCGTGGTGGAAGACGAAGCGGCATTCTGATTCTGATTCATCAGGGCGCTGCCGGAGATGCGGTATTTAAGCGTCGTCCACGGGAGGACGACAATGTCGTCCTGATCCATGCCCATCATATTGGCGCCCTTGCGCCTGAGAACGCCGATGACGCGCAGCGGCACCTGCTGCACGAGAATGATTTTGCCAAGGGGTCTGCCGGAGGGGAAAAGGGCTTTGACATCCGTCTGGCCGAGAACGCAGACTTCATTGGCGTTGCGAACATCATCATTATTGAAAAAACGGCCGCTTTTGAGTTTCCAGTCGCGCACTTTGAAGTAAGCCGGCGTGCTGCCGACGAGAAACTGGGGCACCCAGTTCTGACTGCCGTGAACAAGCTGCATGCGGGCATTGACGACGGGCGCGGCGGCGCTGACCGACGGACAATCGCGTGCAATGGCAGCTGCATCGGCCGAAGTGAGGGTGACGGCACTGCCGCCACCAAAGCTCACGCCGCCGCTCGCAGCGGCACCGGGGAAGATGATAAGCGTATTGGCGCCCATATTTTTAATGGTCTGCTTGATGGCGGCGGAAGAGCCTTCACCGATCTGCACCATCGCGATGACCGATGCAATACCGATGATGATACCGAGCGTGGTCAGTGCGGATCGCAACGGATTGCGGCGAAGTGCTTTGACAGATGTTACAGCGGTAGCCGTTATCGCAGGCATGTCAGGTTACTCCTGCTGAAGATGACGATGGACCGACGGGTGCAAATTGAGGCGAACCGGATTCAATAAGACCGTCTTTTATATGGATGACACGTGTGGCATGATGCGCCACCTCGGGTGCGTGGGTCACCAGAAGGACGGTCAAATGCTGTTCCGAATTGAGCTGCTGAAACATACGGAGCACTTCTTCGCTGGTGCGTGAGTCGAGATTGCCGGTAGGTTCGTCCGCCAGCAGCAACGTCGGATTATTAATCAGCGCCCGGGCGATCGCCACTCTCTGCTGCTGTCCGCCGGAGAGTTGTGAGGGATGATGATCGACCCGGTCTCCGAGTCCCACTTTTTCGAGCATCTCAACGCCGCGCCGGCGAAGTTTGGCACCGGCCGGAGCGCCTTGGGCGTACGACATGGGCAAAAGGACATTTTCAAGGGCGGTGGTACGCGGCAGCAGATTGAAATTCTGAAAGACGAAGCCGATTTTTTCATTTCGCACTTTGGCCCGCTGCGCAACGCTCATGTTGGCAATTTCCTGACCGTCGAGCTTGTAGCTGCCGGAGGTAGGACGATCCAGGCAGCCGAGAATATTCATCAGCGTCGTTTTGCCGGATCCGGAGGCCCCCATCAGTGCGACCATTTCGCCACTTGTGACGGTCATCGAAACCCCTTTGAGCACCTGAACGGGACTGCCGCCAAGCTGGTAGGTCTTGATGATGTCTCGAACTTCAATAACGTCGGCCATGATTTCTTCCGTTGCGGGTGCTATCCATCACTTCGGTTTTTTGTGTTTGAACGGTTGTGGGATAAATGGGTTCACGGCACCTGATCCGTGCGAGGCGCTGTGGGACACATCGCCGATAACGACCTGCATTCCCGGCTTGATCTTTTTTGAAATGATCTGCGTGAAATAGTTGTTTGAAAGCCCGGTATGGACGACCACCGGTCGGACATATTTGCCATCGGCGATCCACAATGTACCGGTCGGCGTCTGAGTCAGAAGCGTTGACCCCCCGCTGCCGGTTGAGGAATGTTTTTCAGGGGCTGCGCCGGGAGCAATCTGCGATTGGAGCGGCACCCATCGAAGAGCCGCATTGGGAACCATGAGGACGTTTTTCTTCTGCGCCACAAGCACTTCCGCCTGGGCGGTCAGATAAGGGAGGAGTTCACCGTTGGCATTGTTGGTGTCAATGACGACGGTATAGGTTACGACATTCTGAACCACCGTCGCGTTGAGCCGCACCTGCGACACAACACCGTGAAATACTTTTCCGGGAAGTGCATCCACGGTAAAAGTGACCGGCTGCCCGTTCTTAATCCGCCCGATATCCGCTTCATTAACGGACGCCCAGACCTGAATTTTTTTCAGGTTTTCCGCGAGCAGAAAAAGACTGGGCGTGTTGAAACTTGATGCGACGGTCTGCCCGATATCCACATCGCGATCTATCACAACGCCTTTGACCGGCGAGGTGATGGTGCAATATGAGAGCGTAATTTCGTCATTTTTCAGCGTAGCTTTGGCCACATTCACCGCCATCTGCGCCTGCACGATGGACGCCTTGCCGAGGGCCAGATTAGCTTTTGCCTGCAGATAGGTGGATTTGTAGGAATCGTACTGTGTCACGGGCAATGCCATACCCTGATCGCCAAGCTTTTGCGCGCGTTTCCAGTCGGCGGCGGCGTCTTCGTACGCCGCAACATAGGTCTGATATTTTGCTTTGGCCACAGCGACGTTGGCCTGCGCCTCAGCCAGAGCGGCCTTATCGGAATCGACACGGGCCGCATAATTGGCCGGGTCAATAATGGCCAGCACTGTGCCCTTATTGACGGGTGAGTCGTAATCGACCTCATGTCCATCCGCATCGGTTCCAAATTTGACGATGGTTCCGCTGACCTGCGCACCGACATCGACAACATTGCGCGGCTCCACCGTGCCGGTGACACTCACCGTTGCGGAAAGATTCCCTTTCCGGACGGCGGCAGTGACAAACTGCGCATCTGAATTTGTGCCTCTGGCGAAAAATCGACTCGCCCACCAGCCCGCAACAGCGATGATAAGTAAGATGACAACCCACTTGATGATCGATTTCATTCAGGCATGCTCCGCTACGAGGTTTATGTTATCAGGATGCGAGGGGTTAGAGGAGGGCGCCGGGGAGGTCTGAAACAGTTCCGCCAGTTTGAGTGCCGCGCAGAAAAGAACCCCGCGTTCCGTGGCAGTCAACAGCTGAAATTTAATGGCAATCTGTTCGCGAATGGAATTTACAGCTTGCTGGTAGATTGCACGCCCCTGATCCGTCAGCGATACGATGGTGCGGCGCCGGTCGCGCTCGTCGGGGCGACGAGTCACCAGGCCGAGACATTCGAGATCGTCCACCATTTTGGACGCCGACGAGAGGGTCACCCCCAACACCCCTGCCGCTTCGGAAATGGAATCCGCGAGATTCTGGTGCAAAACATGCATCATCCGGAATTGCCCCATTCTCAGGTCAATCTGCGGGTCGTGATTCAAATTTCGGCGGACAAACCCCATCAACTGCGGAATAACTGCCAGATAGACGCCCGCCAACTGCTCCGCGTCGACTGCGGCCGTAAATGCACGGCCGGGTGCATCAATGTCGGATGAACTGGATGTTGCGATTGCTTGCACTTTTTAACTAACCCAAATCAAGTACACTTCAAACTCATTGGTTATAGAACGCGCCTGAATGTTGAAAGTTGCAAAAGTAAAGCTTTTTGACATTTCGGCGATCTGGATAGGCTTTCAGCCGGCCTCATCGGGTTTTCAAGGCGATATAAACTGCCGGTAGAGTTCCGCATACATTCCGCCAAGGGCGAGAAGTTGATCGTGGTTGCCGCGTTCCCGTATCCGCCCGTGATCCATGACCAGAATGCAGTCACTGCCGGTAATGGTGCTCAGGCGATGTGCCACGATAAAGGTCGTGCGGTTTTTAACCAGTCGGGCGAGGGCCTGCTGGATAACCAGTTCGGTATAGGTATCAATGGCGCTGGTCGCTTCGTCCAGCAGAAGAATGCGCGGATCAGCCAGAAAGGCACGGGCAAAGCAGATGAGTTGCCGCTGCCCAAGGCTCAGCGCCCCACCGCGCTCGCCGACCTGCGATTGGAGGCCGTCGGGCAGGGATTCGAGTTGTTCGAGACAACCGAGATCAGACAGCGCGGTACGCACCTGCTGAACGGATGCCTCGGGCCGGGCATAACGGATGTTCTCCATTACGGTACCGGTAAAGAGGTAATTATTCTGCGACACGATGCCGAGAAACCGGTGCAGATTCGCCCCTTCGACCTCACGGATGTCGATACCGTCAAAGGTGATACGTCCCTGTTGCGGCAGATAGAACCGACAGATCAAGCTGATAATGGTGCTTTTACCGCAGCCGGTATGGCCGACCAGCGATATAACTTCTCCCGGAGCGGCGCGAAAGCTGACATCATGGATAACCGGATGAGCCGGGTCGTAGCCGAAAGTAACATGATCAAATATCACCTCACCGCGAAGCGACTCGATGACGACCGGGGTCTGCACATCGGTCACCTGCGGTTTTTCCGCCAACAGTGTCTGTACCCGTTCGGCGCAGGCCAGCGCCATCATGGTGTCATTGTAAAAGTTACCGAAATTAATAACCGGCCCCATGAACCAATCCCAGTAGACATAAACCGCAATCAACTTGCCGATATGAAATGCCTCAGCGGCACCGGAGCCGCGTAAGAGCATCCATGCCCCGAGAGCGATGATGATGAGGCGCCCCAGAAAGCTGATCAATCCCAGCAGCGGCTGATAGATACCGTTGATCAGCGCGGCGTGCATGTTATTGGCGGTGTTGACGGCCTGAAGATCGTTAAACACGTCGAGATTCTGGTATTGGCGGTTAAAGGCATTGACCACACGCATGCCGGAGATATTTTCCGCCAGATTGGTACTCACGCGTGTCCACCCCTCGCGGGTGAGCCGCCAGGCATGGCCGATGCGACGCCGGTAGAGAATGTTGGTGATGTAGAGAACGGGGCCCAGCCAGAGGACCGCCAGTGCGATCCGCCAGTCCAGCCAAAGCATCATGGCAGCAGCCAGCAGCATCATGGCAAGATTATTAACAAGCGTATTGATGCCCCAAACAATGAAATTACTCATGGAGTCAATATCGCCGGTGCCGCGCGTAAGGATGCGACCAAAGCGGGTGCGATCATAATAGTTCATCGATAACCGCTGCAACTGACGGAATACCGCCGCCCGCAGATTGAAGAGCACGCGCTGGCCGTAATAGGTGGTGTACCAGATGACCTGCCGCTGAATCAGCAGCGCCGCCCCCATGGTCAGGGCCCAAACCAAGATCGTGGTGGTTATATTCAGATAGGCAACATCAGGGCGGGGCCAGCGGGAGATATTAACCGGCCGCCCGATCCAAGACGCAAAATCCAGAACCCA
>DAHWIP010000137.1:0-5742 GCA_027344975.1 Phycisphaerae bacterium | reverse complement strand
TCCTGAAAATCCAAACAACAGATCAGAATCTACACGCCCCAAAAATCCCCGCCAGATGCACTTCGTCGGACGTTTACCAACTGCATCCCCAAGCCGGAGGAATCGGTGCAGCATCTTTTGGAAAAGGCTCAGGTCACCCTGCCGGCCGTGCTTCCCAACCGAGGCGTCCACGTGGCCACGAGAAAGAAGCTGCCCTCGAGACGCAAAAGCCCTTGATTTTACGGGCTCAAACCGCCCTGCGAAGCATCAAACTCTGGTGGAACATCCGTTGAAAGCCAGCCGGACAACCTCATGGCCGTATTCGCAGCCGCAGTTGCCAGATTTGGGTGTCGACTGCCCGTAATTTTGACAGATTGCCGTAAACGGTGGCCCGGTAGTCCGCCTGACCCTGTGGCGTGGATTGAGCTTTATCGGGGTCATCGCAGGATCGCGAAGGCGGTTCATGAGGCACTTCCCTACGGGCCGGATGTTATGCTGCTGGGCGATGTGGGCAGATGGCGACATGCGTTGCCGCCGGAAGATCGGGCTGCCGGTGCAAAGGTCCTAGAGGAACAGTTGAAAGTATTTCAGTATGCCATGGCGGCGGTGGCATTTAACGACGTGCCGAGGGCAAAGGCGTTGGGGGCGTCTGTCGGCGAATTGTCGATTGAAGATCGGTTCTTTATGCAAGTGGAACTGCCTTATCTGGCGGAGTACGGGGATTTACCGAGCCGCGATTTCGCCACCGCTCGGCGTGGGGACGTGGCAGCATTGGAGCGTCTTTTGGCGATTGACCCGGCGGTCGTCGGCGATGCCAGGATAGCCGAACAGATTGCACGGGGTGTTTTATCGAGCAATATGGCCCGCATACGCTTACTCAGCGACGCGATGGCGAAGGGGCCTCCGGCCGTCAAGGTCCGGCAATGCAAGATTCTCGTAGCGGCGGCGATCGTGGGCGTTTTTGAGGATGCGGCGGTGCCGATCACGGTAGCGAGTGTCAGAAGCCTGTTTGACGCTATTGCCCGGAGCGACAGGGATGTTTTGATAGATTCCGATCTGCCGAATTCGCCAGAGGCGATGTCCAAGGGGATACAGCGTTACAAGAAGTTCTGGCGTCCAATCATCGGCCGGGTGTCAGGTCTGCACACCGGACAAAAATTACCGTAAAAAATGTCCGCAGGTCAGGCGTCGGCTTTCCATAAATTCACATCCGTATCGAAAGGATGTGACTCATGGAAATCGAGATTTCATCATCAATAGGGAACTCAGTGCGCGGCGCGGCGTGGCCGACGGACGCGGCTGGCAAAGACGCCGCGGCCGAGGACACACGGGCCGCCGCCGCGGCCCTTAGACTTGAACATACATGTAATAATCCGACAAACAGTATCGAATACCGGTTGGTGTTTGTGCCCTGCCGATGTCAGTCACGGGCCTGCGAAGCTTGCGGGGTGCGGAAGGGGTTAGCCCTCCGCGATCGACTGCTGGATGTGGCTGGGTGCTTCCGAAAGCCAGCCATGCTGACATTGACGGTAGATCGGAAAAGGTTTGACTCGTGCCAAGCCGCACACGAATTTGTCAGCAGCCACGGTCGTATCGGTTTGTTGATGAGGCGGCTGGGTATCAAACGCTGGGTATGGACGCTGGAGTTCCAACAGAAAACCGGGGACGGCTGGCCACACTGGCATATTCTCGCCGATCTCTCCGACTGCCCTGGCGGGAGGATTGACCTTGATCGGGCGTGGAGCTTTTGGCGGGATAAATGGGGAATTGGTGGATTGGATTTACAGATCAGGCGTCGCTTTCACCAAGCCCGGCACGCCGTCAACTATATCACCAAGTATCTTATTAAATCACCGAAACACGGATATCCCCGTTGGGTGCTTGAGTCACGGAAAGTTATCCGGCTGGTGGCGGCCTCCCGAAACTTGGGGCCGCTGGTTTCGGATGGCCGAAGTAAACCCCGGAATAGTTCCGATAGAGATCGAAGGCCCCGCGGTCATCGTCGGCTTCTGGTGGATCGATTGGCCGAATGTGGCCAAAGAACCACGGCCATGCGCCAAAACATTGATGCTGAAAACGAATGGGTCGATTCGGTTTTCGTCGGCACAGTGCCGGTGAGCATCCAGCAACTGGTCACAATGCGGAAGCAAGATCGTTTGGACCGGCGCGTGCGGGTGGAGGAGCCTGTATTCGGCTTCAAGCCAGGGCCGGTTCCCGTTGGTGTATTGACAGAATGTCATGAGGCGCTGGAGGTATTTGATTCGATCTCACGGAGCATAAAAGAAACCGGCGAAGACCGGAAGGCCAAAGAGAATATTCGATCGCGGTGTGAGAGCCTGATGGCAAAAGCTCAGCAATACGCCCGTAATGCGTTGGAAGGCGGATATGGATCGGCTACCGCCTGACCTGTCATTGCAAGGCCTCCCTTCGTGGATCACGCCGGATTTGATCGCTGAGACCATTGGCGCATGGCAACCGTACTACGCTCAACGCTTGACGCCGGAAGATGCCATTGGCATCCTGTTGAGTGTCGGTAATCTGTTTGGGTTCCTGTCGGGGTTTAATAAATATGAAAAAGTATGTCGCTCTCGCCCGTGTCAACAGCGGAGAACAGAAATGTAATGGGTTTTGGCTTGACGTGCAGGAAGAGGCTCTGCGAACTTATGCCGAGCAACACGATGGTAGAGTTCCTTCCTTGCGGTGCGGGGCTGCCCACGAGTGACGACATTCAGAACCGAATTTGTGGTGGAAATATGAAGACGCGTGAAAGTGGTATGCCGGTTGAACAGATGTGGGCGTCTTTTTTTTCCCCGGCGCAGACGTTGGCTAAACTGGGTTTGACCGAATCGTGTCGTGACGTGGTGGACTTTGGCTGCGGCTACGGCACGTTCGCAATTCCGGCCGCTAGGGTCGTTTGGGGCACCGTTCACGCATTTGACATTGAAAGCGAAATGGTCGAGCTAACACGGCGAAAAGCCTACGAATGCAGTTTGGCCAACGTACGCGTTGAGCAACGTGATTTTGTTGCGCACGGTACTGGTTTACTGGAGGAGAGCGTGGATTATGTGATGTTGTTCAACATCCTGCATTGTGAGGATCCGCAAACGCTCCTGGGCGAAGCCTGGCGCATTTTAGGCCGTGGCAAACTTCTGGGGATCATGCACTGGAATTATGATCCGACTACACCCCGAGGCCCTTCGATGAGTATCCGCCCACGCCCCGAGCAATGCCTAACTTGGGCTATTACCACCGGATTCCGCCTGCAGGCAAAGGGCATGATCGACCTCCCACCATACCATTATGGTTGGGTACTGGCTAAATGATTTTCAGCAAATACTTGAATTTCATGCACCAAGGGCTTTGGGAGCGAACCTGCTGTAAGGAAAAGGTTCTTGGGCTAAGTGTGTTTGGTCCGGCGGGTATGTCGTGCCCAAACCTTGACGGCTGGTATGCTTATTGGCATCCTGTTGAGTGTCGGTAATCTCTTTGGGGTACTGTCGGGGTTTAATGAATATGAAAAAGTACGTCGCTCTCGCCCGTGTCAGCAGCCGGGAACAGGAGCGTGAAGGGTTCTCGCTGGATGTGCAGGAAGACGCCCTGCGAGCGTACGCTCACCGCCAGGGAGGCGAGATCGTTAAGCTGTATCGGATCGCCGAAACGGCTACCCGGCGAGAGGAGCGGACAGCATTTAGAGAGCTGATTTCATATGCCAAAGAGCACGCGGCTGATTTAAGCGGTGTGCTCTTTTACAAGGTGGATCGGGCGGCCCGGAATCTGTTTGACTACGTCGAACTCGAAAAGTTTGAGTCGGAATACGGCATTCCCTTTATTTCTACCAGCCAACCTACGGATAACACACCGGCCGGGCGGATGATGCGCCGGCAGTTGGCTACGTTCGCCAGCTATACCACCGAACAACAGGGATTGGATGTGCGTGAGGGCCATGCCCGGCGAGTGCAAAGCGGCCTGTTCTGCGGTGTGGCTCCCTACGGCTACCGGAACATCCGTGTGGATGGGCGAGGATTGATTGAAGTGGATGATGAACAGGGACAGAAAGTTACACGCCTGTTTCAGATGTACGCATACGAAAATCACACCATTGACAGCATGCGGCAGAAACTGGAGGCTGCGGGGATCACCTATACGGCCACCATGCCGCGTTGGGCCCGCAGCAAAGTGCACAGCATCTTGCGGGACCGCGCCTACATCGGTGAAGTGCGGTACCGGGGAAAGTGGTATCCGGGGAAGCATACGCCCTTGGTGGATCGGGCCACATTTGAACGCGTGCAGGTGCTGCTGGGTGTGAAACGATACCAGGGCCATGATCTCACCTACGCGGGAAGTTTGGTTCGCTGCGGCCATTGCGGGGCAGTCATTACCGGCGAGTCGATAATTAAAAAGAAAACCGGCCGGGAGTATGTTTACTACCGGTGCTCCAAGTACACGGCACCGGGCCATCCGCGTATCCGCCTCACAGAGGGGGCATTAGACGCTCAGATTATGGCTCTGTTTGCTCGGATACGCCTGCCTGATGATTTGAGCCATTGGTTCCAGCGGTGCCTGCTGGCGTGGTCTAAACAGCAACGGAGCGAAACGGAAGATTCGGCGAAAGAATTGCGGCGTCAGATCACGTTGGTTACGCAAGCACGTGACCGGTTACTGAATCTGAGGATCATGGAAGAAATAACTGCGGATACCTACGCGGCCAAAGATACTGAATTGCGTGATCGTCTGGCGAATTTGGAATTGCAATTACAGGCTCGGAGCCGGAGCCGGGATGAACACGGAGATCTCGCGATAAAGGTGTTTGAACTCTCCCAAAGCCTGAAAGATAAATGGCTTACGGCGGAAAGCCAAGAAAAAAGACAGTTGCTCGAAATTGTCTGTTTGAACTTGACGCTGAAGGAAGAAAAGCTCGATCTGGTCATGCGAAAACCCTTTGATGTCCTCACCAAACGGCTTGTTTCGCCAGATAATCGGGGCGACAGGATTTGAACCTGCGACCTCTTGGTCCCGAACCAAGCGCTCTAGCCAAGCTGAGCTACGCCCCGGTGCCGTTGCAGCACTCGATAGCTGATATCGTAAGGCAAACGATCGCCGAGGCCAAGTAGACACAAGCGTTGCCTGCGGCCATACCTTATGACCACCGGTTTATGTGGCCGAGCACGCATCACTCCCTTATACTTCCGCACCATGAAACGCGCGGGCGCAGGGATCATAGGGTTTACAGTTGCGGTGATATCGCTTGGCGGCTGCTCGCTGATAAGCAAACCGAGGCCCAATGCGCCTGTTCGCCCCACCGCCAAATGGGTGCTTAAACATGGTGTCTGGCTTCCGGTTGTAAAACCGGGCACCGATACACCGGCCGGAAAAGTGGCGACCATGATTGCCGAGCTGCATCGCAATGAAGCGTATCGGGTGATCCATCAAAGCAAAAAATTCCTGAAACATCATAAGACCGACCCATTGGTGCCCGAAGTTCTGCTGCTTCAAGGCGATGCGTACAACCTGATCGGCCGCAAGTATCGCGCACTATTTCCCTATGAAGATTTGCTGGACAATTTTCCCAACAGCCCGCTGTATGGACCGTGCCTTGAACGCGAGTACAACATCGCATGCGCATTTCTGGCTGGCTACAAGCGGAATTTATTGGGAATGAAGATTATTCCGGTTACGGGTGATGCGCTGCGTCTGCTGAGGCGAATTCAGGATCGCCAGCGTGGCTCGCCGCTGGCCGAGCTCGCGGGTATCCGCGTAGCGGAT
>DAHWIP010000136.1:0-5773 GCA_027344975.1 Phycisphaerae bacterium | reverse complement strand
TCTTCCCATGCGATACACAAAGAACTGCGCGACGCGAAGGGTCCAGAGGGTTAACATCAATTCTGCAGCCCAAAGTAGAGCCAACGCACAATCTGGAATCGTCACGAGATGTTCGCCCGCATGCATGGCGGAAAATGATACCGCAGAAAATCAACGGCGGCATTACCGATATCAGGCGCGGCTGAAAGTTGAAGCGATCCGATCCTGCAGGGAAACAAGCGTTTCATCGCTGCTGACCGGGATGGATGATTGAGTCGATATCGATTCCATCAGGGGTACCCAGCTTTTACATCCCGCGTATTCAATGGAATTGGCAACGGTGACGGGTTGGGGAAGAATCCAGGTTCTGATGAGGATCAGATAGAGGGGATAATCGGGGCGGTAATTAAAACGCATATCGATCAACGGGGCATCAAAGACGTGCAGATCATCGAGCGCATCGAGTTGCCGGCGCCCCGGCACGCAGTAAATTTTTTCCACCTTAGCCCAACCGGGAATATGAACGGTATCCGGCTCGGTCTTCAGGGCCGACACTTCCTGGCGAAATGGGGGTTTAAGGCCGGATGCCTGCTGATGGACAAATGTGGGAAAGAGGAGGAATTTATCATGTTCCAGTTCAAACTCCCCCGCCGCTTCGTGAATGCCACCTTTACGCAGGAGGACGTGCTGCTTGCCCGCGCAGAGACCTTTGCAGACGACATTCCATTCTTTCAGTGCGACTTGCAGCGATGAATCACTCATAGCCTCATTATCGCCGAAATGGAGAAAATATCTGCCATTCACCGGTCTGAAATCATTTCAGGTGTCGAATAAACCGATCCAGCGATTTTTGGGTACGGCGCGCCACGGCTTTTTCATCACGTAGCGCGTGCTGCTGTGATCGGATTTGCTTGTCGAGCGCAACGAGCTCACGGGCGAAATGTTTGGCCTGAGCAGGCACCGATTTCGCCGCAGCAAGATTCTGGCGAATTCGATTCTCGTCACTGTTGAGCTCGGTGATGCGACTACCGATTTCAAAAATCCGCAGGTTAGCCGCATTCAAATCTTTTTTCAGACTGATGATATGGCGTAATGCAACGGCTACGGGCCGTTCGAGTCCTTTCAGTGTCAGAAGTGTCGTCAGATAGTTAGCATCGGCCGTATGCAAATCTACCGCCTGCTGCTGCTTAGTCAGACGGGTAATGAGATAGGATTTATTGCTCATGGGCTTTACGGGAATTTCCACCCCCATGCCATTCGTCAGGCGAATGGATTTGAAATTGGATAGGGCGAATTTCCATCCATTCTCGGGTCCGAAGCGCGCAACAACCGTGATCGGGTGTTGATGGAGGCTTTTGATCGTGATATTTGCCCGTTTTGTAACCGCATCATGCAGGTATAAAAATCCTTGATTGAAACTTGCACTGGTAAACTTACTGCTCTGCGATAACTGAATTTGGGCGGTTGCGGCCAGATCGACGGCAAATGGGAGTACATGCCGTGAATGAACGGGAATTGCGGGGGCGCTGATTTCGCCGGTGTAGGCGCCACCTTGAAACACGGTCATCGGCCCCGCGGGCAGGTAGTGCTTGGAATTGTTAAATATGAGCACCGCACGTCGCAGATGAGCCTTCGGTTCCTGCACGTTGAATGTCGACACCACGGAGGCGGAAACGGGCGCTGAGAAGACCGGGAATGAAGCTGACTTTTCACTGCCAATGGAAATATTTTTCGCCACGAAGTTGAACGCCGGGTTGGAAGTCTGCGGAACTGCCATGGACGAGACGTTAATGGACGGGGTTGTTTCCAGGGCCGCTGCGCTCCGGGCTAATGCAAGCCGAGGCATGAATGCCTTGGCGGCGAAGGCATTACCTACCATGGCATGTGCGGCAGGCTCCAGCCGCGCATACATGGGCAATGCGGCCTTGCGTTGGTTTGACGCAAGCAGGCTTGATTGCAGGTAAAAGAGACCGTTTTGCGGAGTTACGGCGGTATCGGCCGGCAGCGGCAGGACATGGCGACGACCGTAGAGGGGTTGCTGCAGGTCTTCGATGAAAGATTTCGGCCAGGAGCCGTTGATTTGCAATGTAATATGCCGCCACGGCGTCGAGGTGGTATTGTGCACGATCACATCGGCAAGAAGATGGGGCGACTTTGTGTCATTCTGCGGCGCAGAAAGAGCCGGCAGAAGCAAGCGATAGGTCATGCGCCACAACGGCGTCTGCGTGGCGTAACCAAATTGAACATTGCGGCGACCATGACCGCGAAACTCGATGGCGATATCGGCGGAGCCGGTTCGGCGATTATCCGCGATGTAGCGCAAGGCCCGGCGTAGACTGGCACGCAGTTGCCTGTTACGAACCTGAAAACTGATCATATCGGCCAGCGCGACGCGTTTAACGCGCCCATGGCGATAAATTTCCGCAAAACGTGAAAGCGGGAATATCGCCGGCTGACCGTTTTGAAGTCGAGGCTCCGGTATCGGATGGTTCATGGGAAGGATGGGCCATTGCGATTTAATGGCGATCAGGCGGCCGCTTATGCATTTGCCGTTCTTCAATTTCAAGCTCACGCGCCGCCCTTTGAGTTGCTCCAGCAGGGTGATCCAGGAACCGCCGGATGTGGGAGCCAGAGGGAGATTGGCGAGTTTCACGGAGAGTGGGATGGGGGTGTTGAAAGTCAATTCAGGCGGGCGGTTGGAGTTGTCAAAAAAGACGATCGTTTTGAGGAGATCATTGACCTGATTTTGATTAATCGCAACATGGAGTGTCTGGGTGTTATCTACAACGGCGTGATATCCGATGTACCCCATTCCATTGGGAAATAGATCAACCTGATTAACCGTCGCCTCGGATGACGTAGAGGATTGGCCGGTCTGGCCGGAAAGCCACGGATGGTGCATGGACTGGCAGCCACCGATCATCGCCGCACCTGCCAGAATTAACGTTGAGGTCAGAAATCGTCGCTGCATGGCTAAGCTCCTTACCGTCGGACAAATTGTAACTGCTCACCGGAATGGTGGCCCACATCTGGTACGTTGCCGGAGTCGTCAAATACCTTTCAAATGTCCCGATGGCTTGCCATGCGGGACATGTCCCGCGACAATTCTGGTTCGGTCGGTGAGATGGACCCCGGCGGATGAGTTTAAGGTCAAAGGAAGGCCCTTAATCGGTTGATACTCCTGAAGGCTGAAAATCTGGTAAAGCGTTATGGCGGACGAACGGTCGTAGATCATGTTTCGTTTGAAGTCGGTGCGCGCGAAGTTATTGGATTGCTGGGACGCAACGGCGCCGGTAAAACGACCACGTTTCGTATGACGATTGGAATGGTGCGGCCGGACGGGGGGACCGTATTATTTAACGGTGCGGACATTACGCGGCTGCCGATGTACAAGCGAGCCCGGCGCGGAATGGGTTATCTTTCGCAGGAACCATCTGTTTTTCTGAGACTTACGGTCGAGCAGAACCTGCTGGCGATACTGGAATATACGCGTCGATCGCGATCGGAGCGGTTGACGGAAGCGAATAAACTGCTGGCACAGTTCGGACTGGAGCGGAATCGCCGGCAGAAGGCGTATTCGCTTTCCGGCGGGGAACGCCGCAAACTTGAAATCGCCCGCGCTCTGGTCACCAATCCGTCGCTGATTCTGCTGGATGAACCCTTCAGCGGAGTTGATCCGATTGCGGTGGAGGATCTTCAGCGGGAGATTCGTCAGCTGCGCGAGCAGATGGGCAAAGCCATCCTGATTACCGATCACAATGTTCAGCGAACATTGGAAGTTTGTGATCGGGCACTGATTATCTCGGACGGCAAAGTGCTGGCACAGGGACCGCCGAAGGAATTGATCAACAACGAGCTGGTGCGCAAAACGTATCTGGGGCATACATTCCGCGGGGATGAGTTTGACTGACGCCATATCCGGCATGTTGGTTAGAGGTGAACCGGGAAGATTCAATCCACCGTGCGTTCAACATATTCAAGTATCAGGTGCAGGATGACTTCATGGGCCTCCTGAATGGAGGCGGTGCGGTTCGAATTCACCACCAGCGAGAGATCGGCGATCTGCTGGACGCGCCCCCCACCGCGCCCCAGCAGTGCCAGTGCCGTACCGCCGTAATTTTTCATGGTTTGACAGGCGCGTACCAGATTTTCGCTGTTTCCGCTGGATGAAAACACCATCAGCACATCACCCGGTTTACAGTACGCCTCAATTTGCCTGGCAAAGACGCTGGCAAAATCCCAATCGTTGGCAATGCAGGTCAGGGCGGTGGTATCGGCAGCGAGACAGATGGCGGGCAGCGCGCGGCGGTCGCTGCGGCTGTACTTGCCCGTGAGTTCTTCCGCGAGATGCAGGGCTGCGGCGGCCGAACCTCCGTTGCCGGCCGTGAGTAATTTATTGCCGGCCAGAAGCTGATCGGTAATTTTTCTGCACAGGGCGTCGATTTCCGGAAGCTGATATTTCAGTCGTTCAACCACCGATACGGAATCGGCAATCAAATCGAGCATCCATGCCGGATTATCTGAAGAAGAGCCTGAGTCGGTGGAAGTCAAGACGAACAGCCTCCGTCGGCAGTTAACCGATGTGTCAATAACAAGCGACTAATCATTCAGAGCCTCAAATTCTTCCAGCTTAAAGAGAATTTTTTCGGCGGCGGCGGAACTCACGACCGACTCTTTCCGGCTGGCACCGGGAATGGGAATGATGTGCGGCGAGAGAAGCAGCATCCACTTCAGGACGACCTGCTGCGGAGTTACGCGGTGGTGGACGGCCAATGTTTCGAGAAGAGGTTCGGCGGTGGCGAGACCCTTTGCGGCTTTAATACCGCCCAGGGGGCTCCATGGGAGAAATGCCATATCGTGCTTACGCGTAAATTCCAGCACGCCATCCTGCTGTGGTTTACGGTGATTGCGTGCGAATTGATTCTGCACGCTGACGACTTTTGCCACCGACATCGCCAACTCAATCTCGAGAACCGAAACGTTGCTCAGGCCGATGTGTTTGATTTTGCCCGCCTGTTGGAGTTCCTTAAACGCACCGACGCTTTCCACAAAAGGAATATGGGGGTCCGGGCGGTGGAACTGATAGAGATCGATGGAGTCGACACCAAGATTTTTGAGTGCGGCGTCGCAGGCAGCCTTGATGTGCGCCGGTGAACCATCCGGTTCCCAACGACCTTCCGGTCGGACTAGACCGGCCTTCGTCGCGACGACTATTTTCGACCGGGTTGAAGAATCGAGCCGTGCGAGCGCTTTGCCGAGCAGCCGTTCATTGTGCCCCATTTCGCTCTGATCGCGGCAATAGGCGTCTGCGGTATCAAAAAAGGTTATGCCAACCTCAACAGCCTTGAGTATGACGGCTATGGCCTCATCCTCGGGAGGCCGATTTTCAGGCACCGAAAGCGGCATGCATCCCATTCCGATCGCGCTGACCATCAAGCCGGATGAGCCGAGTTTACGCATTTCCATACGATCAACCTCCAGTCAAAGTGCATGATTTTACATTGCGGCGCCAACGTTGAAAATCTCTGAATTTTGCTGCGTCACCGCCCTTTGGGGTAATCTCCAGCTAATAATCAACCCGGAGAAACACGCCCACGACCGTCGCGTCGCTGTGGGTACCGGCCGGCTGCGCATAGCGTGTCGCCGCAAAAATACTGTTGACCGAAAATCCGATCGTGTAGAGCCCGGCTCTCGGTCGTATCTTCAGGAGTTGATTGAGCGGATAAGTGAGTGTGGTGCCGACGTAAGTTCCCAGATAGCCGTCGCGGTAACTGACACGGTTCACATCCAGACG
>DAHWIP010000135.1:0-5783 GCA_027344975.1 Phycisphaerae bacterium | reverse complement strand
CCATCGAAGAGTTGCTGATACATGTGGTTTGCCGAGCCGCGTGTATAGCGCAGCTTGGTATAATATTTCAGCTTTGGCTCGCCCTCCGCAATGCCGAATCGCACATTGGTTTTTCCGAAATCGATCCCTAAAATAATTTTTTTCATCGCCGACAATTCTCCTTGCGTGAAAAACATCAGGATATTCCGGCGGCCCCGTCCTGGCCCTTAGACTTACCGGTTGTGGTCGAATGTATGATTGCGAGAATGTATTCTGCCGCGATTTGGTCTACGAAAAGAGCGGAAAGCAAACCACTTCGCATCGCTCCCAGGATTGCCCGCGCTTTGCCTTCACCGCAACCAACTGCCACGAGACACCTGATTTTACGCATCTGCAGGATATCAACGCCGATTATCTGATCTTCAAGGCCATTTTTGACGATCTTGCCGTCCTGATCAAAATAAATCCCGCAAATGTCGCCCACTGCACCAGCTTCAAGCAGCCGCGGAAGATGCTCCGAGCCGATATAGACCGTCATGCCAGGCAACGGTGGTACTGTTCCGATCCCCACGCACGCGAGGTTAATCCGATCCCAGCGTTTGATGACATCTCGTATCCCTGCTTCGTTCAATAATGCATCGCGCAGCGCCGATGAGCTCAATACCATCGGCAACGACAGGAAGTGGGCCTTCGCCTGCAGTTTTTCCGCCGCCAGCATGACAAGTTGGTTCATCTGGCTGTGCAGGCCTGAATAGCTGGTTTCACCCAGCATTGGAAATACGTCGAGGTTGTGAACACGCGGAGGCTTCAGCAATTCAACGACCGTGCTTGTGGTCCTGCCCCATGCCAGGCCGAACGTATCGCCGCTTTTTAGATGGTTGGTAATAAACCCGGCCGCAGCTCCAGCCACGGCCCGAAGAGCCAACATCTCCGGGCCGCGTGGTTTGGGAATCACCGTGACGTGTTTGACCCCCGTCTCTCTGGTGAGAGCCTGCGCCAGATCTATGCATGCTTCGTCTGGATCAATAATTTCAATGCGCACGATTCCCGCCTCCCTTGATCGCTGCAAATATTGAGCGATCAAAGATCGCGACATGCCGAGGCGGTCGGCTATTTCCTGTTGCGACAGGTTCTCGTCGTAATAAAGATGAGCCACCTGCACCAACGCGCCGCGTACCTGCTCCTGGTTCGATGTTTTTGTTTTCCGCCTGCTCATTGTTCTCGTTTATCTCTTCTAACTCAGCCGGGCAAGTCCGGCATATGAACGCGATTTTACTCGATCACCGCCAGTGGTGTGTTAACCGGCACGGTAGCGCCCTGTGGCACCAGAATTTTTTTCAGCACCCCGGACGCCGGGCTTTCAACTTCCGAAATAGCCTTGTCACTTTCAATCTCCAGAATAATCTCACCCTGTTCCACCGCCTGACCCTCCTCCTTTTTCCAGCAGTGTACTGTTCCTGATTCCATCACTTCGCCCAGCATGGGCATGGTTAATTCTGTCGCCATCGTTCTATTGTCCTTTCACTTGCTGTTTGCCAACCAACTCAAGAGCCGCACGCTCAATCGAAGCCTGGTTCGGAATGACCTGACGCTCCAGCACGGGACCGTACGGGATGCCGGTTCGCATGGCACAGAGGCGCTTAACCGGCTTTTTCAGGTCGCGAAAACAGGCTTCATGAATCACGCTGGATGCCTCGCCGCTCCAGCCGCCTTCGGCGGGTGCTTCAGTCACAACGAGGCAGAGGCCGGTTTTTTTCACCGACGCAATGATCGTTTCCTTGTCCAGGGGCCACAATGTGCGTGGGTCAACAATTTCACAGGAGACGCCCAGTTCCTGAAGTGCGTCGGCCGCCTTTAGAGCAAACGTAACCATCCAGGAGGTGGCGACAATGGTAATGTCGCCACCGGGGCGTTTGATGTCGGCGCGGCCGAGTGGAATCAGATATTCTTCTTCCGGCACTTCACCTTTTTCAGAGTACAAGGCCTTATGCTCTATGAATACAACCGGATTATCATTCCGCACAGCGGATTTGAGCAGGCCCTTCACATCATATGGTGTTGACGGCATCACGGTGATCAGCCCGGGTATGTTTACAAACCAGTTCTCCAGACATTGTGAATGCTGCGAGGAATTGCGCCTCCCGGCCCCCCCCTGGGTCTTGAAAACAATCGGCAGCCTTACTTTACCATTCGACAACTGATGCCATTTGGCGGCATGATTTACGATCTGATCCATCGCGAGTGCTATAAAATCAATATACATGATTTCCAGGATCGGTCGCATTCCCATAGCCGCACTGCCCACCGCACAACCGGCAATGGCCGCCTCCGAGATCGGAGCATCTTTGATCTGTTCCGGGCCGAACTCCTTTAAAAGGTCCCGGGATGAACGATACAGGCTGCCCCATCGTCCAACGTCCTCCCCCAAAAGAAAGACATTGCGATCGCGTTTCATCTCTTCGCGATAGGCCTGCCGAATAGCTTCACCAAAACTGATTACTGGCATACGTTCTCTCCTGCGAGTAATGGAATATAGACATGGCTGATTCCCTGCTCCAACGTCGGGAATGGCTGTTCAAGAGCCCAAGCTCGAAGCGCCGTTAGCTTTTCCTTGACGGCTCCGTCAAGATCACTCAACTGGTTCGAGCCCACCTCGCAATTCAACAGTTTTTCGCGTGCACGGATCAGAGGCTCCTTTTCCTTCCAGCTTTCAACCTCTTCGCGCGTTCTGTATGTTCCCTCGGGATCGCCCACATAATGTCCGCCGATCCGGTAGGTCAAGGCCTCGACAAGAAACGGACCTTCTCCCTGACGAGTCCGTCGGATCAAGTCCGCCGCAATGCGGCGCGTTTCCTCCACATCGTTTCCATCAACCCGAATCTCTTCCAGACCGTATCCACCGGCCCGCATGGCAATGCGCTCGCAGGCCACAAACTCCCGTACAGGCATGGCTTCGGCAAACTGATTGTTTTCACAAACGAACACAATGGGCAGTTTCCAAATAGCTGCGAGATTCAACGCCTCATGAAACGAACCGGTATTCGACGCACCATCCCCGAAAATGCACATGCAAATACGATCCAGCTTTTGCTGTTTGATTGCCAGGCCGAATCCGGTGGCGATAGGCATATTGCTGCCGACAACCGAGCCGCAATAGAAATTGTTTGCGGTATCAATAAACTGCATCGCTCCGCCCAGGCCACCGCTGCAACCGCTCGTGCGTCCCATCATCTCCGTCAGCACCGCCTCCGGCGAGCAGCCCTTAGCAACCGCATGACAGTGTGGGCGGTGCGTTGAAAGCAGAATATCATCTTTCTTCAGCGCACCGCAGAACCCGGTCGCCACCGCTTCCTGTCCTTCGTAGGGATGATAGCCCGAGTAAATCAGATCTTTGAGCTTTAGCTGCATGCACATCTGATCAAAACGACGGAGTAGAAGCATGTCTCCATAAAGTTTCAGAAGATCGCCAGCAATCATTTTAATTCCTCCTTTTCCAGCGCCACCACGCGTACAGGGCACGCATCCATTCCTTCCACCATTAATGGAAGAATAATAATTTCAAATCGTTTAGCGAGAAGTTTATCCAGATTAGTCAGAGACTCTACCATCGCCACATTGTGATGAAAGAGCATCTGATGCACAGGCTGGTCGTCACGCCCGCGAACCTCCAGCCCTGTGGCATCCGTTCCGATGCAATGTATACCAATCTCGGCCACCAGATAGCTTGTGGCATCAATGGAAAGCACTGGACGGTCATGCGCCTGCGGTGTCTTCCATAGTTTATGCATATCCGTGCGGATCAGGACAATATCACCCGGCCGTATCTCCACGCCCAAGGCCGCTATTTCCTTCCGGGTGATTTCTTCGTCCTTCTTTTTATGAGAAAAATCCAGCAGAACGGCATCCCCCATCAGGCGATCCAACGGATAATCCGCGGCACTTTTGCCTTCCTTCAGATGATGGTATGGAAATTCAACATGTGTCCCGACGTGCGACCCTAGCTTAACCTCCTGCAGGATATACCAGATATCCGGCCGTCGTTTGATGCGGGGCATGACCTCATCGGTATTGAATGTTTTTATTTCAAGAGGAAACTCTTCCTGCCCGGGAACCATTCGGTGGCTCAATTCAATAATTTTTCGTGATTTCAACATATATATTTCCGCATAAACCTCAATGCCCGGCGTTTGTCACTGTCGCCGCTACCAGCCTCTAACAACTGAATATTCCGGAGTGGTTTTAAACAACCGCGATTCTACGGGGCCTGCAACGCGCGTCGCAGGCGAGAGGATCACCGCCGCGCGATTCATATAAACGCACAGTTATTTGCAATCTATATCTCATCAGGAGCACTCCACTACAACTCACATAAACTCAACGGTGAAACACATGCGACTTTTCGACCAATTCCCCTGATTCAGGAAATTTCATCGGATCTGTCAGAAAACCCAACTTCGGCAATTGGTCGCGGATAGCCTGATACGTAAGATCACGACCCAGTTGCGGAAACTGCTGAAGGTCTGACGCGCGTATGACGCGCAGAGGCAATCTAATATCGTAATTAGAATTAAAGACGTAGCGATTTGTCTTGTCTGCCATTTCATAATACATCGCTCCGCGCCGCGCTTTGAAAGGCTCGTATTGACCTTTCATCCCATTCATGACGGCGTAGGAAAAAACCAGTGGTTCGGGGGACGGGTTAATCTGAAGATGTCCATAATCGGGCGGCACGACAAATGATTCTCCCTCGTGTACTTCAACCAGCACAACGTCTTCAATTGCGTCGTACGGTGGACGTGCCTTTTGCAGCATGAAGTGACCAACCCCCGATAGCACCGTATAAATTTCCGGCGTGGCCATGTTGCTTGGAGCCGTGGGTGGATGGAACTGGCCGGAACTCTTGACGAATTCGCCTCCGAATACTCCGGGCGTAAAAATAACGATACCATAGATGACGTTTGCGGCGGTCCACAGGGTCTCGTCACCTTTGAGGTGAAGCCCACCCGTATACTGGTAGATCATGCGTTGCTCATTTTCCACCGGATTGGCCCAAACCGGATCCAGATCGTGGAGCATCCGGACACAATATGAAGTTGGATTAAGTTCTTTTCCCAGTATTAACGCGCATGTGTCAATATCAAACGACACGGGCAATCCGCATGAGTCCTTCAGATTCTTGATGGTCATAACTGTCCTCAAGCACTTTTCAAACGTTCATTCAACACCACCTGACAAAGCCGCCACGATTGTGGCAATGCAGCCGGTTAATGTCTCAAGATTACTTCACCCGCTGCATCACCAGCACCCAATCCTGGGGGGAGGGGGCGGGCGTCGCGTCGAAATTGCCCCCATACACAAGGATTGCAGATTTACGATTCGCCGTAGTTACTCGAGGTAGAAAGCGACTACGTGAAAATTTGAAGTTATCGAACTCCTGGTGATCGCCGATCTGAAAATGCCACAACCCGACTTCGCCGGGTGTCGTATTTTGGATCGTAATAATGGGCGTCTGATATGTTTTTTTGCCGTCCGTTAAAGCCATCGCCGCATGGCTTCCACAGACGGCGGCAATCAGATGAATGTTGGGGCCGATCTTGGGAACATTAATTCGGCCAAGCGGTAATCCATATTGCCCGTGTCGCCGATCTTGCAGGTAAATGCATTTAAACAGCGGGCTGTATAGTGCCACAAGGTAATTGTCGAGATTATGGTACCGCAGGACGATACCGGCTTCCGCGTCACTTTTGGCGTCCACGCTCACCATCGCATCAGATACTTTAGATCCCTTAAGCGTTGTAACCATA
>DAHWIP010000134.1:0-5786 GCA_027344975.1 Phycisphaerae bacterium | reverse complement strand
CACCTGATCTTCGGTCCGCTCGCCGGACTCTACTACACTCACGTCAACGTGCAGGGAACCAGTGAAACCAGCAGCCCGTTCGGCCTGAGCGTGTCGAAACAGCGCGTGGAATCACTCCGGTCGGAGATCGGCGGCCATGTGTCTTACGATCTGCCGGTTACGCACTGGCTTACTTTGGTGCCCTCGCTCAATGCGTTTTATTCGCACGAGTATCTCAACAGCAGCCGCGGTATCAATGCGTCGTTTGTCGGCACAGGTTCCAATGCCTTTACGGTGGTGACCAATGGGCCGATTCGGGATACTGCATTGATGGGATTTTCACTCACGGCCAAAATCAGCAAGAACATCGGGGTCTTCACCGATTATGAAGCGCAATTTGCGGGCGGGCCCCACACGTACGCCCAGAGCGTAACGGCTGGTCTGCAGATCGGGTTCTGAGGCTCAACATCCCTGGTATCCCCTGTCCCATCCGCAAATTGTGGTTGATTTGCGGATGGGACTTTTTTGTTCGCTGCAGCAGATAGATACCCTTCCCATCGCCGCCCAAGTCGCCAAGGTTCGAGATCGGATGAGTTTACAAGGTTGCGATCGTAGACAACATGAAATTGTGCTGCCGCGCGATACTATTACCTTTAACAATGCGCTGCTGAGCTTCAATCGCCGCAATTTCAGTGGTTGATTCCACTATCCGGCATGACCACTGCCACTGCCACGGCGGGCCGTAAGAGCGGAAGCTGGCGGGTTTATTTCGCCGGCTGCTGCAACTGATATAATGGTTCTGCGTTCACAACTGCGGGGGTGGTGGGGCGCTTGATGATGGAGTTGGACTCATGACGCTGAACTACAGATGGATGGGCGGGTGTTGTGTTGCTCTGCTCGCACTGCTGCTGGCCGGTTGCGGGCAACCGGTACAAAATGTTGCCATTCCCGGCCCGCAGGATCAGGCAGCCTACCAGCCCGTGCCTTATCAGAAGCCGCTCCCGCCGGGGGCGTTTGGTGAAACCGGTGGCAATCCGTACGGTGAACATGTGCCGCTCCCGGATGAGGCTGCGTATGTGCAGGCGTATCAGGCGCAGCGCGAACCGCGGATCATGGTTGAGGTTCTCCGCCTGCCCACCTCCACCACCAATCGCCAGATATCGGCATCATCGGCCGACTTTGATGCCATTGAAATCTCCATGATCGACTATCTCAACGCCAACGGGCAGGTTGATATTCAGAGTGAATCGATGGCCCGGGAGGTGCTCAGCCGGGAGAGTTTTCTACGATTGCAGAATGGCGATCCGAAAGTGCTCCCGCTGCTCAAACACCAGTTAAAAACCGATGTGCTTATTGAGATCAAGGCCGCCCCGACGGGCCAATCCAGCACCGGGCAACCGGCGATTCGGATGTTGGCCACCGCCGTCTCCACCACCGACGCTCGAATTCTCGGTGCCGCGTATGTCGATATGCCGCTGCCCATGAGCAAAACGAACATTAACATGTACACCGGCTATCTGGCAGACAAGATCATGCAGAAACTTGCCTCCATCTGGGGCGGATCGGCCACGGCGTACAACCCGATTGTCGTGCGTATCTACAACGCCGCCGGGATTGACGATCTCCTTGCACTCAAGCATTTTGTCGCCAAGGTGCCCGGTGTGCGGCTGGTGGTCAATCGCGGCATGACGGGGAGTTCCTCTACTGCGTACGGGCGCCTCGCGGTGCAGTATGATGGCTCGCCGGGGCGGTTTTATGAGGCACTCAAACGCAATATCGGCGTATCGACCGGGATCAAGGCGTTTGATCTGCAGAATAATACTGTCGATCTGGAGGTAACCGGGCCGATGGTGCTCAAGACCGTCACCGTTAAAACCAAAACCACCACCGTACGCACCCGCACTCAGGAACGTGTCATTCAGGAGCAGCCGATCAATCCGGCGGGATCGCAGTAATATATTCACCGACCGACGGAGGAGTATAAAAATGAGATACAACAATAGATTTACAACAAATAGCGTCTCACGGCGGCTGAGTCTCTCGGGGCCGTGGGTGGCGGTTGCCGTGGCTTCACTGGTTTGTCTGCTGCTTTCCGGCTGTCAGGGGCCGGTCGTGCCGTATGCCGATTCACTCTCTCCCTATCCGCAGATTCATCTCACCAGTTACAGCCTGCAGGGCAAAATTGTGGTGAAGGAGCCGATCGTATCGCGGGTGGGGGGCGGCCAGCTGGATGTGGTGGTGCCGGTACGCAATCTGACCGATCACACGCTTTATCTTCAATATCAATACGCATTCCTCGATTCCCGGGGGGTCATGATTGAAGGTCGCAGTGGCTGGATGGACCTGCGGATTCCCGCCTATGCGATGGCACAGGCCCATTTCACCAGCATGACGCCCGAAGCGATGAATTTTGATCTGGACATCAGCCGCCTGCAGTAGCGCAGCCGCCCTTTCTCCGCTCCCTGCGCCGCTAACAGCCTCTAAACGCCACGGATGCGAGGGATTGTGGGGGGCGGGCACCTCGCCCGCGTAGTGAGTATCTCCGCGCCCGCCGCGTCTCTACGCGAGACATGGTTTCGTACCTGCGGCATGGCGTAACCAACTTTTTCCTCACACGAAGCACGCATAGGTTTCGTCGCCAGGTCTGCTCGCTCCAGTAAACCGTCTTCCCCGACCGCTGCGGTTAAGTTGGTTTTCTGTCAGTGGTGAAAATAGCGGCGTCGCCGTATTTCTCCCGCCCTGAACATCCTACGACTTGAGCCGTTCCATGACCTTCTTGAGGTCATCCCACACCTTGGCGCGATTTTCAGGCGTATACGCCCGCAGCAGAAATGATGGATGATAGGTCGGCATGAGCGGAATGCCGCGATACGTCTGCCAGTTTCCCCGCACTCGAGTCACATTTTCAGCCCGACCGATCATGTATTTCAGCGCGGTGGCCCCCAGCGTCACGATAACCCTGGGGGCGATGATTTCAATCTGCTCATCAAGGTAGTTAATCCCGCGTTTCACCTCGGCGTCGGTCGGCGGACGATCCTTCAGGCGGCCTGTTTCAGAGTCTCGATCGGCGGCACGGAGCTTGGCCACATTACCAATGTAAACCGCTTCCCGCGATAAACCCATCGCCTGAATCATTTTGTCCAGCAGTTGGCCGGATCGGCCGACAAACGGACGCCCCTGTTTATCTTCTTCCGCCCCGGGCCCTTCCCCGACAAACATCAGCGCCGCATTCGGATCACCCTCGCCGAAAACCACTCGTGTGGCAACATCGTTCACGAATCGCTGGAGGTCTTTTTCTACCGCAAGCTCCAATTGCTTCAGAGCGGCGGCACGATCGGCGGGGGGGCTGGGCATGGGTTCTCTGAGTTTCGGCCGCATGAAATCTATGGGCATCGAATCTTCCACATTAAATGTAGCTGGCGTCGTAACCTTGGGCGCCGTGGTCGGAGCGCCGCGCGGGGCGACCATCTGAGCCGCAGCATCGCTTCGACGATTGATAGGCGGCGGCGTCATTCTGCGGTCGCTGATTTTATTCGGCGCTCCTGCCGGGCGATCTCCGCTTACCCCCCTTTGTTGGGCTGGCGGGGCACCCCAAGGCGCCTCGGCCATACCGAGCGCCAAGTCCATTTCGAGCGCCAGCCGAAGCATGGCACTGCGATACGGGTCATCTGACATGCCTGTTGCACCATCCATGTTGAGCGACAAACCGGCACCCGCTGCGGCGGTCTTTACCGACCGCGGTGCCAACATGGTCGAGCCGCGCCGCGTCATCATCATTTATGACGATGTGGGGCGAATCTGCCTTTGGCGCGGATCCAGCTGCAGCGGGCCGTAAACCTGTTCGTACCGATTGACGACTTTGCTCAGTTCCACTGCCAGTTTTTTGGCCGTGTAAAAGCTCATCACCATGCGCTGGCTGAAATCAAGCACCACGGTATTGGGTTGATCATGATGCTGCAGGTTGATACCAAAATCCACAAATAGTTCCTCGTGCGTACCCGCCATCCTGAAGATATTGGTGTACTGCGTTTCGAGTTTCTGGTCGCGAACCTGAACATTTACGGCCTGCGCCGCCGCTTCGCCGTTGGGGGGTGGAAGATTTTCTGACATATTGATACGTGCTCCATAAGAAAAGGCCGCCAGGCCCGATACTTTTTACCATATGTCAACATACACCAGCCGACTGAAAATGTCATGGTTGCGGATGAAAATATGCCAATTCTGATATACTCGTGGTGTTCATGTTCGAGTTTGGAGAACATCGTGCGGTATTTTCGCAATTATCGAATGAGAGGGTTGCTCGGCGGTGCGGTATTGGCCGGCCTGTGGATCGGCGCGAGTGCCGGCATCGGTAAATCGGCACCCCGCATCAGCAGCGATATGGCGCGGGCCATTCGCAACCTCGGTTCGTCTCGTTACGCAACCCGCCAGAAGGCTGAGGCCGAGATTCGTGTGCTTCTGGCCGACCAGTTGCGGGCAACGATCCAAGCGACCGGGGATGAGCGCCGCGCACGCCTCATTCATATTCTGGAATTCGACGAAAACATCTCCCGCTGGGCCTTGGCCGTGATGCGCCGGCCAGCCTCCGATCGCAGGGAACTCTTCGATTGGGGGCTATCCCCACAGGTCGCACCATTGATTGCCGATGCATTCTCTCACCGACCGTCGGTCCAGATCAAGGCCGCCGGCGGTCTGGCGGCACTCTGGCCGCAATCGGAATGGATCGTCGATCGGTTGCTTTCCAGTCCCCATCGGCTGGTGTACCTGAGCATGCTTGCCGCGATCTGGAATATCAAACCCGATGCCCATCTCACGGATAAATTATGGCGCTGGTCGGTTGCCTCGAATAACACGGTGGGGGTGCAGACTGTTTCCATGCACAGGCTGAAATTCCATCATCAAATGATCACCATATCACATTTTATTAATATTTGGCAGCGGATACAGGACAGCACCTATGCCACTGAGGTGCTGCGGCATTGGAATCCGCCGCAACTCAAGGCACTTCTGGCCGATTATGCCCGCACCGCCTCAATTCCCAATACCCCGGCGGCCCAGACACTGGCATCCCCGGCCTCGGCGGGCTGCCGGAATTATCTGTCGCTCTTTGCCCGGGCGCGTCCACGGTCGGCGGCGCCGTGGCTGCTGAAAATTCTCCGTTCCCCCACGCCCGGCGGAGTCAGCTTTGTCGGTAATTTTAATAATCAACAGGTTCACTGGGACAGTCATACCACGGTTATATATCTGCTGATTCTCGCGGCGGGCAAAAAGCCGGCGGATTATCATTTTTTTCATTCGCCGCTCTATGGCGGTTCATGGCTGACCAGTACTCCCGCCGCGCAACTCCAGGCACAGAAACGGATCGTCGCGTGGTGGCATCGGCATCACGTGAATTCCTCCTCCGGGGCCCATCCAACCCCGCCAACCCAACTGCCGTCCACGGTTCGCTGATGCGGCGCCTCCGCCCGGCGGGCAGGCTATAATCGAGTGCTCAGTGTGGTTCAGAATGGTACGTGCCCCATGGAATTCCAGATCGAAAGCCCTTTCAAGCCAACCGGTGATCAGCCGGCCGCCATCGAAAAAATTGTCGGTGCCTTCAAGGCCGGTGCGAATCATCAAATCCTCATGGGCGTGACCGGATCGGGTAAAACCTTCACCATGGCCCATGTGGCGGCCCGGCTCGGCGTGCCCACGCTGGTGATCAGTCATAACAAAACGCTGGCAGCCCAGCTTTATGAGGAATTCCGCGAACTTTTTCCCCGAAATGCCGTGAGTTATTTCGTCAGCTACTACGATTACTATCAGCC
>DAHWIP010000133.1:0-5794 GCA_027344975.1 Phycisphaerae bacterium | reverse complement strand
GCACCAGGAACTCTACATAAATTGCCCGCCGTATCGGCGGCTGTATGATACGCAGTTGATCAGCGCTGCCGGAGAACCAGTGGAAACAGTTACGGCCGGAAGCGACCTCGCGCCCGGACGTCACATAACATGGTCGGCGGGAGGTTAGTGAGGACCCAGACAGGCAGGAATTGTGAATGGAAGCGAGTCGTCCCTACGATGCCGAATTCTTTGACGGTCACACCCGCAGGAGCCTGTCCTCTGCCCGCGTGACCTTGGCAATGCTTTTTGAAATAGTGCAACCAAGAGCGGTTATCGATGTCGGCTGTGGCGAGGGTGCGTGGTTGCGAGCGGCCTCAGAGCTTGGGGCGTCGACGACCTTGGGGATTGACGGCGGTTATGTCGACCGAACCAGGCTCCTCATTCCGCCGGAGCGGTTCGCTGAAGGGGATCTTGAGGCCAATCGTGTTGCGTCAATTATTGCGAAGACGGGCCTGTCCCAGTTCGACTTGGCTATTTGCATGGAGGTGGCGGAGCATCTCACGTTTGGCCGGGCGGAGTCGTTCGTTGACGACCTCAGTAGCTTGAGTGATGTCATTCTCTTTTCAGCGGCAATCCCGTACCAATATGGCACCAACCACATTAACGAACAGTGGCCCGAGTTCTGGGCAATTCAGTTCAGAGCACGTGGATTTCTTTGCTTTGACTGGTTGCGGCGGCGGGTCTGGACGCACCCCGAGGTAGACTGGTGGTACGCCCAAAATATGCTCGTGTTTGCGCGCGAGGGGAGCGCCGCAGCCGCGGCGCAACCCAGCGATTCGCTCGTCGCCGGTGGCAATTTATCACTGGTGCATCCTGAGACTTTTTTGGTGAACCTGCTCTCCCTGCATCGTACCCACCGCAGGAAAGCCCTGGATGAGGAGCGAATCGATTTTCACGCGGTGGTCTCCGCTTACCAGCAAGGAGCAAGTTCCTCGCCCCAGTTGCAGGCGATCGTACGAGCGGAGGAGTCTGGGGAGAAAAGCCGCGACGTTTTTCCGTGGACGCGCACGGAGATCAGTGAGCCCGAGGCAATGATCGAGCAACTCCAACAAGCGAACGCTGAAGAGTCGGCTCGCCATAAAGAGGAAGTTTCCGAATTGCGGGAACAGTCTATGCAATCCATAGCTAGATTGGCCCAATTGAACGCCCAAGTGCTGGCCCAGCACCTTTCGGATGGCACTGCCTTGAGGGAACGGCTGGCCGCCTCGGCACAGGAAATGGAAAATCTCCGAGCGTCGCACGCTAGCGAGATCCAGCACTCCCACCAAGAGACCGACCGTACGCGGAGTCAGCTTTCGACCGCCATTGACGAAGCAAGGCGTGCAGCGGAAGCGCACGAACAGGAGGCCGTGCGGTACCGTGAAGAGATCGACCGATGCCGATCCCAATTGGCGCAGCTCGTCGAACGGGTGACTCTGGTCGAGACGAGTTTTGCGTGGCGCGTCACGCTGCCGATGCGGATATTGGCGTCCCGGTTTCCCACCCTTGCCGAGTTGGGGTACAGGGTGCGGAAAATTTTCTGGCGGGCCTTTACCGGCAGTCTCCCGCGCCCATGGCGCCGCCGACTGCGTCGTCCCGTGGCAGTCGAACTGCCACCGATATTGGAATCCCCACCGCATCGTAGCGACAGGCCGCGGGTTACCTACCTCTCCGGCGAGCCAGATACGCCAGGAAACACATACCGGGTTATCCGATACGTCGAGGCGGCGAAACGGGCCGGGATGGACGCAAGGTACCTGCGAATGGACGAACTTCCCGCAAAAATCAATGAGATCGTCGGAACAGACGTCCTGGTGATCTGGCGAGCTGTCTGGAATCCATCGGTGGCGGCAGCGGTTGACGCTGTGCGCCGGAGTAATGGTAGGGTCATCTTTGATGTGGACGACCTGATGTTTGACCCAACCTTGGCCACTCCGGAAATAATTGATGGAATCAGGAGTCAGAAGTTTCCCCAGGAACTTGTCCAGAGGCATTACGCGTCAGTGAGAGAGGCCATGGTCGCAGCGGATTTCTGCACAGCTCCCACGGAGAGTCTGGCCTACCAGATTCGCAGATCGTACAAACCCGCCTTCGTCCTGCTTAACGGATTTGACTATAATTCGCTGGCCCAATCGCGACTGGCCGTTCGCCGGCGCAAGCTGAGTCCTTCCGACGGTGTCGTAAGAATCGGATATGCTGGCGGGACGCGTACCCATCAGCGAGATTTCCGCAACGCGTCGTCGGCAATCGCCAGGATCCTCAGTGAGCACCCCGAGTGTCGGCTGGTGCTATTCCGTGGCCATGACGGGAACGGCCTGCTCGATATAGATGAGTTCCAGGACTTGGCGGCGGTCCAAGACCGCATTGAATGGCGGAAGGCTGTCCCTCTGGAGAACCTCCCGGAGGAATTGGTCCGATTTGATATAAACCTGGCACCCCTGGAGGCTGGAAATCCCTATTGTGAATGCAAGAGTGAATTGAAGTACTTTGAGGCGGCCATTGTTGATGTGTGTACCGTCGCCTCCCCTACGGAGCCATTCCGGCGTGCGATCCGTGATGGAGTAAATGGATTTCACGCGAATCGCCCGGATGAATGGTACAGCGTGATCAAGAGGCTCATTAACGACCCTGTTCTCCGCCGCCGCACCGCGCGCAGCGCTTTTTATGACGCCTTGGTAACCTATGGACCGCGGCAGCGCGCGGAGTCGCTACGATCTGTCGTTGCTCAGGCCGGGGGAGGCTACGAAGGATCTCGGTATTTCGAGCTGGAACTTTACCGCGCAAGTGTGAAGCGGCCCGCCCCGCCCGCGCTGCCCGATGCGGAGGTTCTGCATGACACGGACCAACTGGGTGTGGCCGAGGTTTCCGTTGTCGTACCGCTGTACAATTACGCGCGGTTTGTTGAAGAGGCTCTCTCCTCTGTGCGAGACCAATCCCTGCCCGTGCTCGACCTGATTGTCGTCGACGACTGCTCGACCGACGGCTCCTGCGATATTGTTCTGCAATGGGTGAAACGGAATACCGATCGTTTTAACCGGGTTGTAATAGCCCGTAACCGGACCAATCGGGGCCTTGGCCTTACCCGAAATCTTGCCTTTGACCTGGCGGAGACACCGTTTGTTTTGCCCTTGGATGCTGACAATCGGTTATTAGGCAATTGTTGCGCGGAGCTGCTTTCCGAGATGCAGCGCACATCGCTGGCCTTTGCGTATCCGCTGATTCGCCAATTCGGTGATTCCTCTTACACCATGGGCGACCGCCCATACGCACCGATACAGTTAGTTGCCGGCAACTACATCGACGCAATGGCGTTGGTGGCCAAGGACGCGTGGGCGGAGGTTGGCGGCTACGACGATACTCGCTCCGGCTGGGAGGATTTCGATATGTGGTGCAGGATGGCGGAGGCGGGTATGACGGGAAAGCAAGTAGGCCGCGCTCCACTGGCGGAATACCGCGTACACGGATCCTCGATGCTCCGGACGCAGACCGATCTAATTACCAATAAGCGTCAGGCTGTGATACAGGCAGAGCGCCGCCATTTCTGGCTTACCTTGGTTGATCAAACACAGGAAGGTATGGCCGCAAAATGGTGCCGTTCCCGGGCTCGCGGAGATTCCGACTGACCATGCCTTTCCGCTCGACCCGAGTCGCTGGCCAATTCAGGCACGACCAGGGCCAAAAGCGTGCCACGGCACTCCGGCTGGGAAGACTATGAGCTCCGGTGCAGGATGGCGGCCGCTGGGATGCAAGGGCAACAAGTGGCTGATGTCCCAACTGCCGAGTATCGGGCTCACGAAACCTCGATGCTGCGCACCCGGAGCGGCGTATCCGAGAACAAGCGGAAGGCCATAGCATAAATGGAAACTCGCTATTTCTGGCTGACGCTGGCCGACGAAAACCAAAACGATATAGTTACGGAGCCCCGCCGCCCGCATGGGCCACCCACGAGGCGGCGACGCAATCGGTTGTGCAATCCCCTGAACACCACCGAATAACCGAGATCGTCAGCGAGCGGCACCGAGAGGCGACCGAAAATCCCCTCGGTGCCCTTGCGGCCGGCGCCTAAAGCAAAAGGGGACGCCCCGCCGGCTCCGAGGCCAAAACAGGGCGTCATCAACCTAATGCCGAGCGCGGCGTTTCCTTGATCCCATCAACATCAGCGCAGACATCCCAAAAATCGCCAAAGTCGACGGCTCGGGTACTGGATTTGCGACAAGTGTGAAATGCGGGTCCGTCGTCCCCATAAGTTGCCCAATCGCGCCGGTGTCGCTGTAGCGAACTACGTCGTAGGTTCCTGACGGGGTACCGCTCCATGCGACACTGGGAAAAAGGGTGCCGGGGGTGTCAAAAATATCCGCTGACGGCAAGACGAGTTGGGGGTACCCTTGCGCTGCCCAATACGTTGGTGCAGCGGCCACTTGATCGACCGAGGTTCCGTTGAACATCGCATTGATGAAGAGCTTATAATTCAAGGGGTAGTAGCCGAGCATGGTCGACCACGAGGATTCCGTTGCGGCTTGGTCAAGCCAGCTATTGAACACCGTGATGAGGTTAGTATGCCCGCTAGGGCCAATCGTTGTTGCAATTGCCGTATCCGTTGTTGGAGCACCCACCGTTAGCCCCAGCGTCGTGAAGTCCAGATTTACAGTGTTTGAATACGGGGTTCCAGCCGGAATGCTCGGTAAGTGCACGAACGCGAGGTTGGCCTCGCTCGGCCCAGCACCCTCCTGGGCAAGAAGGGCGTAGACATTGTCCATTGGCTGCGATAACGCCGACATCGAATAGCTTAGTGAAACGATTTGATCTGCTCGCAACACTGGCGAAAACGCCAGAACTTCCGACGCCAAGAGGAAGATAGCAAGTGCCCTGCCGATAATAAGGCAAAACGGTTGAGACGTACGCATGAGATGCTCCTGTCCCGGAACGCGCCGGCTCGCCCAGTCGCGACATGCACTGGCCAATCGGCCGAAGTCCCGGTTGATTGGCGAATGCGTGTTTCCCGGGCAACTAACCGGAAGGAGACCACAGGAGGCGTATGCGGTTTCCCGGTTGGGCTGCGGCGAAACAGTGCGTATACCCCGCCCAAAGGTAATTCGAGGAAAAGCGTATCGCACGGTCATTGGCCTAACGCCGGTCGGAGTATACCGCCGTCGTATCGCCCCCGCAAATAGAGTTGGGCAGATCGCCTCCTCAACTTACCTCCCCTGCAACCCGCGGCGGCAACTCCGGGACTCGCTGGCGACTCGCCGCTGCGGCCACGTAAAAAGCGACAGAGCAGGCGCGGATAGTGCCCGTCGCTCTTTGTTCGATCACGCCGCAATGCAATCGTTGATTTTCCAGCATCAATGCCATCAGATCCCGCAATTCCGGCCTGGTGGCGTTGCGGTAGGGCTGCATGCTGCATTCACGGTTGGCATTCCAGTTTTGATCGCTGCTTCGTGAAACGCTGTTTTTGCTGATACGGTAGAAAAGCAGTGGCTCGGGAACCAACTCCAGTTTATGGCCCGCCAGAACCGCCCGGGCAAAGAATTCCCAATCTTCCTGATAGCCGCTGTAGCGTTCCTCAAAACCCCCAAGTTTCTCGAAAACATCGCGTTTGATCAGGCAATGCGCATCACCAAAGACATTCATAAACGCCCCGGCACTGGCGCAAGCGCCCAGTGGGACCCACATCGGAAACAACGCCGCCGGATCGGGCGGTGTGTCGCCATGGAAAAGCGTCATGGTGGAGGTAACGATATCGGCGTGGGTTTTCCCGGCCACATCCAGGGCGCAAGTCAGCCAATGCCGCTGT
>DAHWIP010000132.1:0-5799 GCA_027344975.1 Phycisphaerae bacterium | reverse complement strand
TTCGGCTTTACCCGCAAAGGCATTCTCAAGCTGAAGATCGTAGAGGTCACGGAGCCAACGCTTGAAGTCCGGCCCCGGGCGGGCGCCTATCTTAATAAGGTCTTCCCCGTTGATCAGTGGCTCCGGGCTAACGCCCTCTTGTTCCAGCTCTGCCATATATCCGCGCAATGCGACATCGTCGTAAACAGAAAAATAAAGCTCTCTCAGCGCCGCAAAACGTCTATCGGCCATGATTCGCTTTATCGCGCTGCGCTTCAGTTTCTTCCAGTCCGTAAGGTCCCGCATGTGATCGGATATCCAACTCACTCTACTTAACTCGTCATTGCTCAGCATGAACTGATTCTGCAATTTCGGCCAGAAAATCGCCCCTGGCCCATCGCTGATTCATAAATCGCGGGTCATTTCTGCGAGATAAACCTCAAACCGACATTTCGGCGGCAGCTTGCGAGTCCAGCCATTTTGCAAAGCACCGTGCACATCCACCCGTCTGATATCGTCCGGCCAGATGTCGCCAAGCAACTCCGCATCGGCCAGTAATATGACGCCGCGCAGCGGATTTGAAGACGCCAGCACACCCTTTAATTCCAAACCGATCCGTTCCCGGCTGATCAACTTGATCTGTTCATGTCGCCGCCGAATCGCGGCGAAGGTATTCGTCTCAATATCAAAATTGAATCGCGCGGCAAATCGGATGGCCCGCATCATTCGCAGATGATCCTCTCCGAACCGACTCTCCGGATCACCAATTGCCCGGATCATCCGTGCCGTGATATCGGCTTGTCCACCGACATAATCAATGAGCTCCTCACGGATCGGATCAAAAAACATGCCGTTGATGGTGAAATCCCGTCGCTGTGCATCGGCCTGCGGAGTGGCGAACTCGACGCTCTCCGGGCGTCTTCCATCGCGATATAGGCCGTCTGTTCGGAATGTCGCCACCTCCATAGCATAGTGATGCCGGTGGACGATGATCACGCCAAATGCCGCTCCAACCAATTGACTCTGCGGAAAGAGCTTTCGTATTTCATCGGGCCTGGCACTGGTGGCAATGTCATAATCCTTCGGCTCAATTCCCAGAAGTTGATCACGAACGCACCCTCCCGCCCAAAAGGCCTGATAACCATGAGATTGCAGTCGGTGGGTAATCTCCATCGCACATTGTCGTTTGGTTATCAATGCATTCGCCATCGCAGTTCTCCATTCTAATCGAACTTTCCGGCTTGAGCGGTAGATGAAGCATCTACTCTGCATTAAGATTGCCGTTTTACGGTTGCCGTGGAAGTCGGCAACCCCGTGGTGAGCTTGGCTGCTCTGAAGTGAATAGAGCCGTCGGCGATGGAGGCATTCATGTTTAACAAGCTCTTCAAGGCTTATGACGTCCGGAGCACGTATCCTGATCCACTCAACGAAGATGCCGCTTGGAAAATCGGCTACGCGACGGCCATGTTTTTGACCAAAAACATCCCGTCAAATTTAGCGGGTGATCCGCAGTACCGGCGGCTTGTGGTCGGCCGCGACATGCGGCCCAGCAGTCCGTCGCTTTCGTCGGCCCTTATCGACGGCATCCGCACGGCAGGCGTATCGGTGGTGGACGTCGGTATGATCGATACATCGATGATCTACTTTGCCGTCAACGACGTGAAGTGTTGTGGCGGAATTCAAACTACTGCATCGCATAACCCTGCGCATTACAATGGCTTCAAAATCAGCGGTCTCAAGGCCAAACCGATCGGCGAATCCACCGGCCTGAAAGATATCCAGGTCATGTGCGAAGGGTTAACTGCCCGTCCGGCGCCGGGCATCATGGGTGAGCTGATCAAAACAGATCTGACCGACGGCTATCGGAAGCATGTGCTTAAATTTCTCAATCTGAAACGCCCGCTGCATGTAGCCATCGACGGCAGCAACGGAATGGCGGGGAAATTTATTCCTGAAATCTTCGCAGGTGCCCACGGCCTGAAAATATCATCCATCAACATGGAGATCACGGGTTCCTTTGTTCATGAACCCAATCCGCTTGTCGATGCCAATTTAAGGCAGTTACAGGAATTGGTTCTCTCCGCGGGTGCGGATCTGGGCGTCTGTTTCGACGGTGACGCCGATCGCTGCATCTTTGTCGATGAACAGGGGAGAATTATCCGGTGTGACATTGTAACCGCGCTTCTGGCATCTCATTTTCTCCGCAGTAATCCGGGAGCAGCGGTGGTCTATGATCTTCGCTCCAGCCGGACCGTTAAGGAAGAAATTGAAAATGCCGGTGGCATAGCCGTGCGAGAGCGTGTCGGCCATGCATTCATGAAAAAGACACTCGCCGAACGGCAGGGCGTATTTGGTGGTGAACTCTCAGGGCATTTCTACTTCCGGGATAATTTCAACTGTGACAGCGGTGCGATTGCGTTTGCTTGCATGCTCTCGGTGCTTAGCGGGCGCGATGAGCCCGTCAGTCAGGTGCTCAAACCATTGCTTCGCTGGCATGACAGCGGGGAGATTAATTTTGAAGTTGCTGACAAGGATGGAACCATATCTCGTCTCGCCGAGCGCTATGCCGATGCGCAGATCGATTATCTGGATGGAATCACGGTGCAGTATGACACCTGGTGGTTCAATGTACGTAAAAGCAACACCGAGCCTCTGCTCCGTCTGAACTTGGAGGCCGGCACTCAGGACTTGCTCAGGAAAAAACTTGATGAGCTGAGTCGGCAAATTGGGAAACCGGTTTCGCACTGATCACCGGTCTGTGACGTACGTAATGCGTGGCCGCCAAAGTGTCGGCTTGGATATCTCGGGTTTTTTAAGGTGCAAGGATGTACCGTAGCTTCGTCATTTCGGTGTTTTGCATGGTGTTGTTGGTTGGTGCCGTCGCCGTCCGGCCGGCGAGCGCTCGCTCACTGTCGCAGCAGATAGGATCGCTTCTTTTATCGCCTCAACTTCGCGGCGCTCAGGTCGGGATATGCTTGGCCGAAATGGGCGACCACGGAATCAAACCCATTTATGAACTCAACGCCGATGTACCCCTCATGCCCGGGAGTAATGGCAAACTTCTCACCACCAGTGCGGCCTTTGCACGGCTCGGCGCCAGCGCTGTCATCAAAACCCGGCTTTACAAAGTCGGCAACAATCTCGTCATTGTCGGTGGTGGCGACCCCGCCTTCGGCGACCCCGTTCTCTGCCAACGGGCCGGTTGGAAAGTGACACAGGTTTTCCACGACTGGGCAAATCAATTGAAAAAAGATGGCGTGACGCAGATTAATCACATCTATATTGACGACTCGATTTTCAATCATCATTTCTTCAATCCCAAATGGCCGACCCCGGCGTCGCAGCGACTCGATTGGTACGAGGCGGAGGTTGGGGGGCTTAATTTTGCAATGAACTGCGTTCAGTGGGCGCCCCGAGTTGAACCCAGCGGTGCAATCGGCGTCAAACTGATCCCAGATACCTCATACACACCGGTGAGTATTCAGGCTCAGCGCGGAAACAGTGAAAGTGTCTGGTTCTGGCGCCCGCCGGGAGCAAACACGCTAACGCTTCACGGGATCGTCAATGCCTCCACCAACTACTTCATGCAGGTGACCATTCATGATCCCGGCCTCTACACCGGCGCTGTATTCCGGCACGTCCTTCGCGAGGAGGGAATCACCGTCGCCGGTGGTGTCGTCCGTAAAACCCTCTCGGCGGCCGCATCTGGTGGACATGCCCGGCTGGTCGCGGTGTATCAGACACCGCTGGTCGATATTCTTCATCGTGCCAACACCGACAGCATCAATTTAATGGCCGAGTGCCTGTGCAAACTGCTTGGTCATTTGGCCACCGGACAACCCGGAAGTTGGGCGAACGGGGATGCCGCCATCATGGCCTATCTGAAATCCATCGGTATCAATGTACACCTGGTACACATGGTCGATGGCTCGGGGCTTTCGCATCATGACCACATCGCCCCATCCGTTCTCGTCGAAGTATTGGCGCACGATTTAACCCTTCCGCACGCTCGGGTTTTTGTCGATTCGCTCTGTCGTCCGGGACACGGAACCTTGATTTACCGCTTTCGAGGATCGCCAGCCGCCCTTCATATTCGTGCCAAAGACGGGCACGTCACCGGCGCTTCAACTATCAGCGGCTACCTGTGGGATCACCATCATACGTTCGTATTTTCAGTCATGGTCAATCACTACATCGGCAACGTCAACGGTTGGGAAGATCAGGTGATAGAAGATATGTACCGCGATTATCGATAGGTGGGCCGACATCCGGCTGGATGCAAAATTAAGCTAATCCGAACTCGGCGCTGGAGCCTCACTGATAAGTCGGTCGCCGACCTCAATGCGGTGACCGTTAATAAAATCCGTCATGGCCATCACCCCCCGATTACGCGGCTGGACAGTCAATATTTCAATTGCATCGCTGCCGCATGCCACATGCTTGGAATCGAGAAAAACGCCCGGTGGCTGGGAGTGGGACATTGATTTGGCCGTCACCTTAAGAAGCTGGAGTTCGACGGACTTTTCACTCCGGCTCCGCATTACCACCGCCCGGCACCCGGGCCATGGAGATAGTCCGCGGATGCGGCAGGATACCTCTCGGGCGGGCTTTGAAAAATCCACCCATGCCATCGCACGGCTCAATTTCGGTGCCCGGGTCACCTGACGCTCATCCTGCGGTTCTTCAACTGCACGACCGACCTCCAGATCATGAATTGCTTCGCGGAGCGCATCGACGCCAAGTATGGCCAGGCGGTCATGTAATTCACCCGCTGTTTCATCGGCTCCGATCGAGGTTGATCGCTTTGCCAGCATGGCGCCTCCGTCCATGATCGGCGCCACACGGATGACCGTCACGCCCGCGTCTTTGTCGCCCGAAAGGATTGACCATTGAATCGGAGCTGCGCCCCGATATTTCGGCAGCAGCGAACCATGGAGGTTGATCGCTCCCAGCCGGGCGGCGGCAACGAATTCTTCGGAGAGTTTCTGCCCGAACGCGATTACCACGATCAGGTCCGGATTCTCCATCGGCAAATGCCCCAACAACGAATTGGCCGAGTCGACTTTGATGACAGGCAGTCCCAGCTGGATCGCGGCATCGGCGGCCGGAGTTGGTACCAGCCTTCGGCCGCGTCCAGCCGGTTTGTCGGGCTGGGTGATGAGGAGAATGTCGTGGGATGTGTCCGCCACCAGGGCGCGGAGTGATGGGACCGCAAAGGCTCCAGAGGCAAGAAATAATATTTTCATACGATTGGCGTTTCATCCCTGAAATTTCATTCCTTGACGGTGCCGACGGCGGCGGTCCGCAGGTTATGCGTCCGAGATTCCCGGGCTGACCGGAAAATAATCCGGCAGAGCCACACGGGGTCCCTCAGTTCATCAACCTGCCGCAGGAACTGACGTGCCGGTGGCCTTTTCCCGCAGAATCGGCATACGCTCCTTGACCTGTCGTGCAATGAGTGTATTGGGGAATTCATCAATGATCTGCTGGCCGATTCGAACGGCATCATTCCAGTTTTTGTCTGTAACGTGGAGTGAAAACTGGGCGCTGAGCTGGTTGAGCTTCTTCTTGAATACATCGCGGGCAATTTCGATATAACTTTCCGCCTCACCCGGCGTCAGGTATTGATCCAGCTGCTTGAGCAGTTCCACGCTCCGATTCACGTCGTCCTTCTGAACCGAGTCCATCCACTCCTTGAGCAATTCGCGCTTATGTCCATCCTTGGCCTTGGCGATGCGATCTGGAAGATTTTGAACATCCGGGTGGCCGCCGAAAAGCTTCATGAGCTGCTCCATTTCACGCTGGCAACCCGCCCAGTCA
>DAHWIP010000131.1:0-5814 GCA_027344975.1 Phycisphaerae bacterium | reverse complement strand
CTTGTTGGCGGGGGTGTTGGATGTGTCGTTCATGATGTAAGCCTCCTTGCTCTGAAAATGAACGTTGGCGAGGCTGAAATTTCGACTCGGCCGTCCATAGCCTGCTCAATCGAAAAAATGCCTCGATAGACGTAAAACGGTGAATATTTGAAAATATTTCACGCGAATTCTCTCAGTAACCGTTCGTCATCCGACCGGAAAATCGCCCAATCAAATCGCGATCGCGAATGTTCTGGAATGTGGAAATAACCGCCGTTTCGGTTCGTTTTAGGCATCGAGTGAGAGGCGAAGCATGCTCCTGCAAATATTGCAGCTTTGTTTGTGGCCGTCAGATGCTACCGGTTGTTCCACAGCCAAATCGCGGCTATATTACTTGGCCACGATTTGTGGCAAAGCGTTTGCCCAAGCGAGATGCGGAGTGTTATTGCTATGTCAGTTGATAGAAGCTTAAAAGGTGGTGGTTCTCTTCAGCGCCACCGTAATGTGCTCAAGCGATCCGAGCGGATTGCCAAACTTGAGGCCGATGACAAATGGTCCGAAGAACGCGCAGGTGTCTTCGGACTCGTTAAAGTCGGCCATCGTAAGGCCGTTGTGGCCAAAAAAGCTCCTAAAGCCGCAGCCGAGGCGGGTGCCACGGTCGCCGCTCCGGGCGCTGCGGCCGCCCCCGCTGCCGCCGCCGCCGCCGCAGCTCCGGCCGCCAAGGGTGGCAAGAAGTAATCACGGCGTGGGCCGAGTCCGATTTTTTGCCCGCGGCCTTGGTGGCTTTGCGTTTTCGGCTCTTCGTCTTTGGCAGATCGTCTTTATCACACAGCCGGATCCCAGCGGGTGGCGGAGTATCGTCCGAGCGAATGCGTCGCCCGGTGGATCACCGTTTGGTGAATTGATGTCCGTTTATCTTTGATACGCCGATGCCCAAGCCGAAACCGTACCAACCCTCTGTTTTCACGCGGCCTTCCGCCTGGATTATGGCGCTCTTGGCCGCGACCATCGCCTATCTCTTTGCCAACGTTCAGCACCATCGGCCGCAGGGGGCTTCGGGAACCGCTTCAGCAGCGGCCATGCGGGTATTCTTCTCACCCCATGGTGGTTGCACGCGCGAACTGGTCTCTCTCATCAACCACGCTCATCGATCCATCGACGTCGAAGCCTATAGCTTCACCAGCCGCCCGATTATCAAAGCGCTCATCGCCGCACACCGGCGCGGTGTGAAAGTGGTGATCATTCTGGATCGTTCCAACCTGATGAAGGAAAACTACCGCACACACCGGTATACCCGGCATCCCACGCCGGGATTGCAGGCCTGCTGCGCGGCGAACATTCCCGTCTACATCGATGCCCGCTATCTGATCGCCCACAACAAAGTCATGCTCATCGACGGACAGACGATCGTGACCGGGTCATTTAATTTCAGTTACGCAGCGGCCCATTTTAACGCTGAAAATATGCTTGTGGTTCGCCATGCACCGATGATATTCGCCGCATATATGAAAAATTTTACGCATCACCAACTCACCAGCCAGCGCTATGTCCCGGGTCTGGTCCTCAAAAATGTATTTCATTTCCCGCATCGGCGCTGGAAGGGCGGATAACGCCCGGCGGCAGCCTTGGAAGAGTGGTCAGTGCATTTTTTCCGGGATGGTTTGAAATAGCGGCGTCAGGCTGCTATATTTATCCATACAAATCCTATAGGATTTGTATGTGTTTGGTCGAAATGGACTCGCAATGGCAGAAAAATCACCCGATGTTGTGTGGCACGCAGGCTCGGTAGGGCCGGACGAACGCCGCAAGGTGACGAAAAATTCGCCTGCGGTCGTGTGGCTGACGGGGCTCTCCGGCTGCGGGAAATCCACCATCGCCATGGCGTTGGAACTTGCGCTCATTCGCAGCGGACATCCCGCATTTGTTCTCGACGGCGATAATCTTCGTCACGGTCTCAATAGCGATCTGGGCTTCAGTGCACAAGACCGCACGGAAAACATCCGGCGTGTCAGTGAGGTTGCCCGTTTATTTGCCGATGCGTACATCATCGCCATTTGCAGTTTCATCAGTCCGTATCGGCTCGATCGTCGCAACGCGCGGAATCGCATCGAACCCCACGCCTTTATTGAGGTGTTCGTCGACGCCCCCCTGAATATCTGCGAACAGCGTGATCCAAAACAGCTCTACCGCAAAGCCCGGGAAAAACTCGCGGCGGGTACACCGATGGGATTTACCGGCATCGATGCCCCCTATGAACCGCCGGAAAATCCGGAGGTACACGTAAAAACGGATGTCCAGACCGTCGATCAGTGCGTGGAAAGCATCCTGCAGACCCTCTGCACGCGCCGGATATTATTACAGGGGGACGCATGAGCGGAAAATTTGTTGATCTCCACACGCATTCCACCGCCAGCGATGGATCGCTCACACCGACCGAATTGGTGCTCGCGGCACAGCGCGGCGGTTTGGCCGGCATCGCGCTGACTGATCATGATTCTGGCGGAGGATTGGCCGAGGCGTACAGCGCCGCCGCAAAAATCGGTTTGCGTTTTGTGCCCGGAATTGAAATTTCAGCCGAAGCACCTCCACCCGCAACGCTTCACCTGCTCGGCTATTTTATCGATTACACTTCCCCAGCTCTGGTCGATATGAGCCGGATTCTTCTGGAAGGGCGCAATAACCGTAACCCGCGCATCATCGCCCGGCTCAACGAACTTGGCTGCAAGATAACCATGGATCAGGTGCTTGAAATTGCGCACCGGAATGGTACTGGGCAGGATCGGGCCGTGGTGGTGGGGCGGCCGCATATCGCGCAGGCGCTGGTGGAATCGCATTGTGTAAACAGCCTCAAGCAGGCGTTTGACGTTTATCTCGGGATGGGAGGCAGTGCCTATTTCGATAAAGAACGCCTCACCCCCCGGCAGGCAATCGACTGCATCCACCGGGCTGGCGGGCTGGTGGTACTGGCACATCCGGTCCAGTTACGGGCCCAGAATCATGCGCACCTGCAGCACATGATTGAATCCCTGATTGACCTCGGGCTCGACGGTCTTGAGGTGTGGCACAGCGACCATCGGCCGCAGGATTCCGAGTTTATCGCCCAGATTGCCGCCAAGCACAAACTGCTCGTCACTGGCGGTTCCGATTTTCACGGAACCCGCAAACCGGATATCGCCATCGGCATAGGCCGAAATAATGTCCGCATCCCGGAGCACATTCTGGATGAACTGGAATCCGCCTGGAAGGCCAGGAGACAGACGGCTTCGCCAGCCGCCTGAGGTATTAAAAATGAGTCGAGGATGATCTTCTCCCATGACAACGATGACCAAATCTCAGATTCTTCCCCAGGATGCCAATCGGATAACCTCCGACATGACTCCGCCGGAAATTGTCCGCTGGGCGGTTGATACATTTGGCTCCGGATTGATTATGACCAGCAGTTTCGGCGCTGAAAGCATGTGTCTGATTCATATGGCCCAGACCGCCATGCCGGGCATACCGATTGTGTTCATCAACACCGGGTATTTGTTTCCGCAGACCCTGCTGTTCATGGAAACCATGCGGCGGCAATATAATCTCAATGTACTGGAATTTCACACCCAGCATGATCCGATCGTCTGGCTTTCGGTCAACGGTGAAACCGATCCCCGCACACGCCGCGATGTGGAGGCCTGCTGCCGCGCCAATAAAAACAGCGTCTTCGACCGTGCCATGCAATCTCTTTCTCCCGTCGCATGGCTGCGCGGCGTCCGGGCGGATCAGTCTGAGCATCGTTCACAGATGCAGGTCGTCGAGGCCAATCGTCGGACCGGCGCATTGGCGATCTCGCCGCTGCTTCGATGGACGTCTCGCGATATTCACCAATACATGCGCCTCCACGCGCTTCCCTACCATCCCCTCTGGCACGAAGGGTACACGTCCATCGGCTGTAACCCGGAAACCTGTACGCGTCCGCTGGCGGATGGTCAGGACGGCCGGCAGGGACGTTGGAGCGGTTTGGATAAAAAAGAATGCGGCATCCATCTGGATCAGGGGGCCGGCATTTAATACCGCCGGCTCAGCGGATCTCCCACCTGCGAGTATTGCGGTCATAAGCCAGCAGCACGCGCCGCTGCAGACCGGCGTAGCGGCTCTGGACCTGATAGACCATCACCGCACTTCCGGCTGTCACCCGGCGGATGGTAAGGCGTCCGTGCTGCCGTTTAAGCTCAGGTGGAAGTGCAATGATCTGCAGGGTGGGAGGAATCTGCTTTTGCGCCATCTCCATTTTCACAATCTGCACACCCGCATCCTGCAGGAGTGACAACTGGCGATGCGCGATGGTATGGGCCGTCAATCGAGCCTGCTCGATATACGATCGGGCCATGACGGCAAGGCACATGCCGACAATCGCCATCATGAAAACCGCCGTGATGATCGCCACGCCGGGCCGTGAAGGATGAACCGCACGCCTTCGCAGGGCCGCCGTGCCTGACATGGCCGGAAAAAGCTCACTCATGGCCGATCTCCCCGCAGAATATTGTTGGGTGTAATAAACGCAATTCGCTGCCGATGACCATGAACGTCATAGCTCAGGTACAGAATATGATGCGACCACGCAAAATGCCCTTCGTTCATCATCGCCTCGGGGCCGCGGGTGGAAGGATGTTCCCCCTCCTGCAGGCGTGTTCGGATCATCATCCCGGTGCGATAAATATGCCAGTCGACGGCGCCATTCCGCGGCATCTTACACTCCAGTGTTCTGCTGCCGTGAAGTCCGATCTCTCGGGCATTTCGCACATCCCGTCTCAGACAAAACAGCGCCGTATGGCGCTGCGCCGCCGATAGATTCGCCGCCGCGCTGTAATGGAACATCACCACGCATCCGTGGAACAGCTGAGCCGCCATGAATAGAAATATCCCCATGATCGGCAGGGCGATGACGCATTCAACAATCGAAAAGCCCCGGCGCGCCATGCCCGCGTTTTGGTCCGCAGGTGTGATCATTGCCGCGCCTCCGATCGTTTTGCCGACCCGCTGATTTTCAAGACATAAATCGGCGGGGCAGCATGCCTGTGAATCCCATTCACCGCCACCCACTGGCAACCGTGAGGTAATATCGCATCTCCGCTTCGGTCTGCTCGGGTCGGCGTGATTTGCCACCGCGATGCGGATGCCTGGCCATGATGATGGCGAATGATCATCTCAAATGCCGCGAGAGATTCACTCCGCACTCGTCGGCGAATCGTCGAGAGCGTATGCGATTGATGCTTGAATTCAAACGAAAGCCGCGTAAATGCTGCCGCGATCATCACCAGCAAGGCGATTCCAAGCAGCAGGTCCAGAAGTACAAATCCGCGTTGGTTGGTCATCCTGCACTCCGACAAAGCGCCCAAAGCAATTGGCTGTACGGAAAATAGAGCATCAATGCTATTTCGCAGACCAGTGCACCGCACACCAGCACCGCCAGTGGAATGCTCGCTGCTCTCACCCACGCCATGATCCGCCGATAATCCATGTCAAATTGGCGTGCGGCGATATGCAGCCCGGCCGCTGACATTTCACCCGGCATGCTGATCGCGCTGCATATGATTTTCGGCAGTCGCGCCCGCCGGGCGGATTCCGCTGGGTCATTTCCCTGTGCCATGAATCTTCCCCACTTTTTAAGACGGCGCCGGGCCGCCAGATTACCCGCGCCCGACGCAGCCCGTTCGCAGCATTCGCCCAACGTGACGCCAAGGGTATAGCCGTCGGCGAGAATCTGCGTCGCGTCCGACCATGTTTTCAATCGCACCATCCTGCCAAATACAGGCAAGCGCCAGGTAACGGCATCCCGACAATACAGAAACCATTCCG
>DAHWIP010000130.1:0-5840 GCA_027344975.1 Phycisphaerae bacterium | reverse complement strand
GGTGAATCCGGGCAGTGTGATTCTTTCCGGCGTGATGATGTTGGAACATCTTGGATGGCAGGAAGCGGCAGATTTGATTGTTCATTCGCTTGAAAAGACAATTGGCAATAAAGTAGTCACCTATGATTTTGCCCGATTGATGTCCGGTGCGCATGAAGTCAAATGCAGTGAGTTTGCCACCGCCATGATCGGCAACATGTGATCTCGGCGATATAATCGTCGCCGGGAGACTTTAATTAAGAAAGCGAGGTTGTTCGATGGGCGAACAATTCAAAGGTCAGACTATCATGGTCGTCGATGATGACGCCGATGTACTCACAACCATCATGGCCGCTCTTTCCAGTACCGGTGCCAAACTGGTTTCGGCGTCGGATGGCAAGACGGCTGTGGAAGTGGCTGAGAAGGAAAACCCGGATCTGATCGTGCTGGACATGATGCTCCCCGGTCGCAGCGGATTTTTGGTGCTTGAACGCATCAAGGGACGCAAGCCCAAGGGAAGCAAGCCGCGCGTCATCATGATCACCGGTAACCTTGGAACCCGGCATAAAACCTATGCCGAATCGCTCGGTGTGGATGACTACATCAACAAGCCCTTCCGCATTGATCGTCTCATGGGCTCCATGGAAAAATTGCTCACGCCGCAGGGGGAATAACCCTTGCCGACGGCACTGGTCCATCATGCCGGAACTGCCTGAAGTCGAATCGGTTCGTCGTAATCTGATGGATTCGGTACTTGGCTGCCGGATCGAATCAGTGATGGTGGTTCGCGCCGGTTATCTGCGGCATCAGGCACTACCCGTTTCTCAGCTCGCCGGACGGAAACTCTACCGTATTGACCGGCACGGCAAACGTCTGTTGTGGTATTTTGACCCGGCCGCCTGCATGAGCACGCACCTGGGAATGTCAGGACGTATTACGCTTCTGCCGTCGCCAGAAATCATGCTCGCTCATACGCATCTGATCATCTCCGCCGAGGGTGGTAATCATCTCCACTTCAGCGACCCGCGTCGCTTTGGCGGCATCTGGTTATACGCTTCCGGCGAAGATGCGGTGCAGGCCCACATCCACGGCAGAATGGGAGTCGATGCGCTGAACCTTCGACCGGAAGACTTGAGTTCATGGCGGCGAAAAAAAACACGGCTCAAGGCGGAGCTACTGAACCAGAAAACGATTGCAGGGCTCGGGAATATATACATTGATGAGGCGCTTTGGATGGCCCGGCTTCATCCGTTGCAGAAAGTTTGCCGCCTGAACTCTGGCTCCCGCGCTGAATTGGTCCGTTGTATCAAGCGGGTCTTGAATGCGTCCTTGCGTCATGGGGGCACCACGCTGCGTGATTATCGCGATGTCAAGGCCAATCGAGGCACATTCGCCCGGCGACTGGCCGTCTATGGCAAGGCCGGTCAGCCATGTCGGCGCTGCGGCGAAATTCTCCTCGGTCTGCTTGTGATGCAGCGGTCGACGGTGATCTGCCCAAAATGTCAGTCACGCAAGAATCAGGGCGCAGAAGCTCAATGACGTTAGAATGTTCCTCGGTGGTTGCGGATGGGGACTCGCATGATACATCATCCAAGTTTCGTATTTCTCCTGGCTATCCCCGCCCTGATCGTTGCCGGTTGCGTCAATTACCTCAGACCGGAAAAGACCGGTATTGCCCCATCCGTCATCTCCATTACCGCTCTGGCAATGGCAGTCGGGCTCTCGATGGGGGGGGTGGCGTGGAAGCTTGGACATATCGGCGGGCCGGTATCAAGCGCAACGTCCGGCCTCATCATCCACTGGCTCCGGATACCGGGCGGCTATTTCGGTCATAAGCCTGTCTGGATTGATTTGGGTATCCGCAGCGATACGTTAGGTGTCGCATTTTTCATGACGGTTCTGCTCATCGCCCTGCTGGGACATATCCATCTGAGCGCTTCAGCCTCAAAGAGCGAGCCAAAATCTGTTTATTATGCATTTTCCATCTGGGCCCTGGCCGCGATGCTGGTGGCGTTTCTGGCTGTGAGTGTGCTTCAATTGCTCGCCTTTGTCCTCCTGGCAGCCTTAATGGGGTGGTTGATGCTGATGCTCAGCCGCGATGAACCCGTAAGTGGCCCCGGCCTGCTCGCAGCAGGGCCGTTACTCATTCCAATCGGGCTTTCGGGCGCAAGTCTTGCTCTGGTGGCGGCAGGTTCAGCCACCGGCGGTCTGCATTGGCTTGCGGGCAGTGCGCCGTGGCCCAAAACCGGAGCCGTGATGCAGATGCATACCCTCGGTACCTATGCAGGCGGAAGTGTCGCGGGAATACTGGTCGGCTTTGGCGTGCTCGGGTTTGGGGCTCAAATTCCATTTCAGATCTGGCCCCATGAATATTCCAAATCCTCTCCATCATCCAATTATCTTCTCATGAGCAGTCTCATTCTTGGGGCGGCCCCATTTCTGGCGGAGCGCTTAAAACCGTTTTTCACCCTCGATGCAAGGCTTTTCATCGCGATTGCCGCAGCGGCCACCGCTTTAATGGCGGCCCTCGGCACGCTGGAAGAACCGGACATCCGGCAGGTGCTTGCCGGATTATCCAGCGTGCTGACGGGAATGGCCCTCGTATTTATTATGACCGGTTCGAGCGCCGCCGGTCTCACCCTGTCCCTCATCGGACTCCTGGCAATGTCCGGTCTCATGATGGTCTCGGGAACGGTAGTTCACAATACCGATCGCGAGGCCGATATCAACCGATTGGGCGGGTTGTGGCGCCGTTTGCCTTTGTCCGCAATCTTTTCACTTCTGCTGATTGTGGTTCTCACCGGAGGACTTCGGACGGGGACCTGCGAGGCGTTGCGTCTTGGCTTGGCCAACCTTCATGCCTACGCCGTCGGATTAGGGCTCTGGGGTGAACTGCTTTACGGGGCGCCCGTTCTGGCTTTGGCTATCATGACGATTTCATTGATGAGATGGTGGTGGCGGATATTTATCATCAAACCACGCTCCGCGCCCCCCGGAACCACGAGAGAATCACCGCTCCACACGTTTCCACCCCTAATCCTGTTGATCGGATCGCTGACGGCCAGCATGGCGTTCCTGGATTTGCCAATGTTGATCCATCGTGCGCTTTCGCATCGGGAGATGGGGAAAATCGTGCTGCCGACCGGCGCATCTGGGTTGCTTATTAACGATATTCCCTGGATGGTTGCCGGAGCACTGCTCGTGGTCGCGATCGCCTACAGTCGCGGCGACGCAACTCTGCAGCGGTTATTACGCATTCCCGGGATCAATCTCATAAGTCGATGGCTGCGATCTAATATGTATGTCGCCGATATGTACGGTTTCATCCTCGCTCGTCCGATTCGGCTCATCTCCATTGCGGTGGCTGTGCTGGATCAGTGGCTCTCCGGTTGGCTGGTTGTCATGCTGGCCTTGGGCATCGGTGCCCTTGGATTGCTAGTGGCCACGGTTGACGGCATCTGGACCCTGCGGTGGTGGCCCGCCCCCGGTCGGCGCATGCCGCCCCCGATCGACTCACCACCCGTCGCCGGAAAAGCCAGCAGTCAATCGACGAGTTAAGCCTTTTATGATGGAGCAAAGTTTGGCATCTTTTCAATACAGTGCAATCCTCACATGGCTGATCGCGCTTCCGCTGGTGGCATCGGTCATCGTCGCGCTTCTGCCGTCAAATGGCGTGAGGCTGATACGCAATACGGCCATCGCCGCGCTGGCGGGAATGGTGGTTCTCGCTTCGGTCGCAGTGCGGCTCTTTAACTGGGCTCCGAATGCCGCCGGTCATTTTCAACTCATGCAGATATGGCCATGGATACCGGCATTGCATGCAACCTACTTCGTTGGTGTTGATGCACTATCCATGTATCTGATTCTCTTCATTTCAGCGCTCAGTTTGCTCACGGTCATCGCGAGTTACGGGATCGGCCATCAGCTTCGTGCTTATTACATCTCGATCATGCTGCTGACAGGATTCCTCGTCGGTGCTCTGGCGGCGGAAAATATCTTCCTCTTCGCCCTGTTTTTTATTCTCTCCATCTTTCCCATGTATTTTTTGACGGGTTTATGGGGCGGCGACCGTCGCCAATCCGCATCGCTCAAATTTGGCCTTCTCGCCCTGATGGCATCCGGGCTTTTGTTTGCCGCCATCTTTCTGGCTCCGCATGCAGCACACCTGCATTCAGCGGGCGAAGCAGGGCGGCATGGTCTTTCCCATTGGGTGGTCAGCCGCGATCTGGCCATTGTGGCCGCCGGCCATCTTTCAACTGCCGATTGGTTTCTGTGGCTTATCGTTCTTGCCCTTGGCCTGCGCATCGGCATACCCGGGCTGCATATCTGGCTGCCGGACTTTTGCTGCGAAAATCGAGGTGCCCCGGCCATGCTGGTGTTGGGAGGAAACTTTATACTTGCCGCCTACGCCATTGAACGGCTGGGCGGCCCGCTCCTGCATCTGCAATCGGGCCATGTGAGGATTTCCATCGCATGGGTTCTGGGCGTCGGCGTCATTTTAATAGCGCTTTCAGGTCTCGCGCAAAACGATCTGGGGCGCCTGATCGCAAGCTGGTTAAGCCTCCAGGCCGCGCTGATCTCCTTCGGCGTTCTGGCCTTTACGCTCGGTTCACTTCAAGGTGCGCTGCTGGAGATGATTGGGGCGGTGATTACGCTGGCAAGTCTGATCTGGGTTTGCCATATCCTCCAGCTTCGCGCTCATCACCGTGATCTGAGCCGCCTGGGCGGCATTTCTCAGTTAATGCCGGGATTGTTCGTCCTGTCGTTGCCCGGCTTCATTGCGGCGATGGCCGTACCGGGGTTCTGCCTGTTTGCCGGTGAATTTCTGGTGATCCGATCCGTATTCGGTCTTCATCCCGGTAAGAGTTCCGCACTCGGATTTTCGTCCTTCGCTCACTGGCAGGCGGTGCTCGGCGTCATCTTAATTCTTGGACTATTTCTCATGATCGCCACATTACTCTGGACCATTGAGCGGGTATTTTTCGGCAGTCCCCGACCAGAATATTCTCATTTCCAAAAACTCACGCGCATGGAGCGTCTCGTTCTGCTGCCGCTGGTGCTGTTCAATCTCGCTCTGGGGCTTCTTCCCATGCTGCTGATCATCGACCCGCTTGCCTCCGCCATGCGAGACCTGGCTCATATCAGTGTGCATTGAGGCCGGGAACCACGCCATCCGGAGCCGGCCGACGGCGACTCTGCGTTGCTGGACGGCCTCGACAAAATCAAAGGGGGCTGGGCCGGATGTCGTTAAATCTTTACGTCCGCGGCTGGCGAATTATTCGCCACAGTTGTTCTGAATATCCGGAGAATCATCTGTTCCACGCTGTTTATGATCGTCATGATGCCGGGTGGAGAACCGATTGCGGCCCTGGCGTGTTCATGGTTGCGTCCCCGGAAGGACACTGGGAACAAAAGAAATCATGCCTTACGATTGCCGCTGCCGAAAATGCGCCACTGCGCGGCAAATCGCCGTCGCATTTGAACCTCTGGAGGTCAACACCAAGGCGACCATGCCATGAGCACCTGTTTTGGAAAGCGAGCCTTGATAACCGGCGGATCACGCGGAATCGGTTTGGCTTATGCGGAGGCGCTGGTTGATAGCGGCTGCAGTGTTGTTATCAACCATTATGGCGACGGTGAGCAAGCCCGGCGGGAGTGTGCGCGGCTGAAAACAATTTCCCCGTGCCATGAGATGGATGCTGATATAGCCAAACCGGAGCTGGCCAGGAAATTGGTACGGCAGGCGGCGGAAAAACTCGGTGGTCTGGATATCGTCATCAGCAATGCCGGAATTTGCCGGTTCACGCCGTTTTTGGACCTTACCGATGAGATTTGGTCCCGCCATGTTGATGTCAATTTTA
>DAHWIP010000012.1:0-15186 GCA_027344975.1 Phycisphaerae bacterium | reverse complement strand
AATGATTGCAAATCGAAAAGAGATTTATGTCGGAAAATATAAATTCAATCTCCAAAACTTCGGCTGCAGGCTCTCCAAAATCAGTTCACGCGTTCGGCTCCCTGCACCACGTAACCGCGATCGCGTCAGATACAATGGGAAATGTCCATTTCTACTCTCAGATTCTCGGCTTACGATTGGTTAAAAAGACCGTCAATTATGATGATCCCGGAAGTTACCATCTCTACTATGGTGACTACACCGGAAGTCCCGGCTCCCTGATGACCTTTTTCATCTGGCCGGGGACTCGGCCTCTGCTCCAGTACCGTTCAATCATCAGCGCCGTCGGCTTTGTTATCCCCGGCGGATCCACCGAGTGGTGGCGCAAGCACCTCAAGAGCCATGGGATCGCACTCTCTGAATCGCCGGACCGGGAGCGTCGGTTGGATTTCTTTGATCCTGACGGCCTGCCGCTCTATCTTACCGAGAGTCAAGATACACCATCGGAATCGGTGATGGACGCAAGTCGAAGCGGCATCATTCGGCTTGCTGGAATTGAGTGGTCCAGCCGCCGTCCTGATAAAACGAGGAATGTTTTCACTCAGCTGCTTAAGTATCAACCCATGAAGCCGTCCATGACAGATGAACTGATATCCGCTGATCATCGCACGAAGATTATTTTTCGCCGCGCGGATGAGTCTCAGCGATCCCGTTTCGCCCCGGGGCAAATCCATCACGCGGCATTCCGGGCGTCAGATCACAAAGAGCAGGCGGATATCGCCGAGTCACTCCGCGCCAAGGGCATTGATGTCACGCCGGTGCGCCCCAGGAAATACTTTGATTCCGTTTATTTCATGGAACCGAGTGGCGGAATATGCGAGATCGCCACCGATGGACCGGGGATGAATGTTGATGAACCGGTTCAGTCGCTCGGCACTCATTTATGCTTGCCGGGTAATCTGGAATCGCAGCGCGCGGAGATAACCGCCGGTCTTCCGCCGCTGGAAATCTAATGGCCGGCAAATTGGGCCTCAGTGGGGATGTCCCGATTCCGCTGCCGCCTGTTTACGGGGTTTGAAGCCTTGTAGAACAAGGCCCTTAAGTCTAACATTCCATACTGGTACAGCCGGTCCGTCGCCTTCAGCGACAACGGTCGCCCGGAGCCGGCCATGTCGAAAACGGGGCGTGTTTGTATGGGTGTGACAGAGATATCCAAGCAGGTCGCGGCTCTCGCCAATCGCCTCCGCGCCATGCAGGCCGATCTGGACGACCAGGAGCCCGATACGCGTCAGGACTACATGGCCGACGAAATACGCCGCTCGCTCGCCGATCTTACGCCGACGGAGCGGGCGGAATTTCTGGCGCAACTCGGCGACATGTTTCCGACATGGGAACAGAATGTAGCGGCCCGGGATACCGATCGTGACACGTCAAAGGCAGTAACAACCATGGATAATCAGGAACTGCAGGATCCGGCATTTCTCACCAAAAGGCTTTGCGATATGGCGCCGCACTTTTCAGCGAGTCAGCGCGAAGCCGTCATCGCCATGCTGGCCCGGGCGGGCCTCGTCGAGGCGGAAGCACCGGACTGGCCCAGCGAGCCGCTTTCAAAACTTTCCGCACGCCTGCAGTTTGATGAGGATCAGCAGCCGCACGCCGGTCATGCACTGGAATTGCTTCACATTCTGAGCGAATTTGCGATCAGCGTGGATCAGATTGCATGGAGCATGTTCAAAGCCATGGTTCCGAATTCCAACCTCAAACGGTCCGGGCAGATTCAGAAACTGTTGGGCCGGTTTCTGATCAACGACCCGGATGTGCCGCGGGGCCAGGTGAGCCAGGAAATCGAACGCCTCCGCAAGGTTAATGCCTCGCTGCTTTCATCGGTGGGCCATGCCAGCCGCCAATTTGCCCAGCGATATGCAAGTCGATTCAGCCCGGCGGAAATTGAAGCGGCCGTCCGAACCGGTCCGAAGAAGATGTTTGCCGGCTTTGAAATTCAATGCTGGAAGAAATATACCGAACTGGCCGCGAGCGGTCTGGATGAGGCCGCCATTGATCATGAGATCAAGGAATTGGTCCGCCAGTTTGTGGAAAGCGTCATCTGATAACGTTCTGTTTGGGAAGGGATACCCGCCGATGGACTCCATTCATTTCAGCGAAGGGTTGTTTCTTCAACCGCATCATCTTCAACTGCTGCAGCGCAATGTATATCGGCGCATTGAGGATCATCATTCCGCAGCCGTCGATTTTCCTTACGGCCTCATTGAGATGGGAATATCGGCGGAGGGGCTCAAAAATCTGCTGGTGAGATTTGATCAGCTCCGGGCGGTGATGCCCAGCGGCCTTGAAGTACGCTATCCGCATGCGGCCGAGCTGCCGAGTCTCAACATCAAAGATGCCTTTGAGAGTTCCACCAACCCCATTACCATTTTATTGGCGGTACCTCTCTGGTCGGCGGATCGCGCCAATGTGCTTAATGGGGATGCCGACTATCGAATCAAAAGCCGGTATCGCGCCGCGGAACTGCAGCTTACGGATGAGAACACGGGAACGAATCCCCAGCCGATCGCGATCCGACGTCTCAATGCGCGCTTGATGATTGAAGGCGAGGACACCAGTGATCTGGAGACCCTGCCGATTCTGCGGATCGTCCATGGGACCGGTGATGACGTCGGCCTGCCCCGCCAGGATTCCTCCTTCGTGCCGCCCTGTCTGGTCATCCGGGGGTCGGCACTGCTGCGGGATTTGGTGAGAGAATTTGCCAATCAGGTCGAGGCAAGCCGCGCCGAACTCGCAATCCAACTGGGCCGGGGAGGTTTTGCCATCGATACCATGCGCGGGGCACAATTTGAACAGGCTCTGCGACTGCACATACTTTCTCAATACTCGGCCCGATTCAGCCTGATGCAGCATCGCCCCACGCTCACGCCTTTCGAATTCTATGCCCAGATCCGCGAAATGCTCGCCGAACTCTCGTCCCTCTATCCCGACCAGCCGCAGATATTTGCCGCACCTCCCTACAACCATGACAAGCCGCTCGGGGCGATGCTGGAAATCATGGACAAGATTCGATCCCTGCTTCGCGGGGCGGTGGCGGCCAGATTTCTCAAGGCCGACTTCGCCTATGATGCCGGGGCGCAGATGTTCAAGACCACTCTCAGCGATGAGCAACTTACGGCCCCCAGCGAGTATTTTCTGGCCATTCGTACCCGTGAAGACCCGATCGCCGTCGCCAAACTCGCTGAAAATCAGGATCAGTTTCAGGTTGCCGCGCCGAGTATGGTAGGCCGCCGCATTTTCGGCCTCAAGCTTCAGGAAGAGCGTTATCCGCCGGTGGAATTGCCGGCCCAGGTCGGGTTAAACTACTTTCGTATCAATCGGGCCGACAGTAAACGAATGTGGGATAAAATTTGTGAAGAAAAAGGGATCGGTATTCGCTGGCTTGGTATCGAGACGACCGATTATGCGATAACCTTGTATATGACGATGCCGACATAGGTTACGCCGGTTCGACGGATGTCGAACGGTTTTACAGCGTTTCAGGGAGCATGCCGGTTATGACGCTTTCAGAACTTGTTGAACCCATCCTTCAGTATGTCTGCCGCCTGAACCGTTCCGCCCGAAATGGCGGACAGTTGGATGCAGACCAGGTGCGGCTGGAACTCAAGGGACTTCTCGCACAGGCCAAAACGCAGGCGGCCGGTGCCGGACTCGCGGATCAATTCACGAAAATTGAACTCCCGCTGATATTCTTCCTCGATTTCACAATCAAGGAGGGGCAGTACAACATTTCCCGCAAATGGAAGGAAATCGCATTCGACTATAACGAACTCGGCGGCGATGAAAAATTCTTCGATCTTCTGGACGAAACACTCAAGGAGCCGGGGCGGGCGGCCGAAGAACGGCTCGTGATTTATTACGAATTGCTGGGCCTCGGATTTTCGGGCTGGTATTCCGGTCAGCCCGAGCATCTCCGAAAAAAACAGAAGGAAATCTATGCCCGGATCGCCGGCATCCTGCCGGAGGGGGAGAGTCGGAAGATATGCCCCGATGCCTACGAGCACGTCAATACGGAGAATCTCATAGAGCCTCCCGGCGCCCGGCTTCTGGCTTTCGGCGTCGTACTGGTCGTCTGCATCCTCGGGCTCTTTATTGCGAATGTGTATCTTTACCACGAGAGCGTCGCGGATTTGACCCGATCTCTCAGCGGCATATTGCAGGGCCGATGACCATGGGAACTCGAATGTCATGGGCTGCTTCATTCGTAGAAAGTCATGAGCTGATATGAATTTGCTATCGATATTTCAGAATCTGTCGCCCAATGCAAGAATGGGATTCGCCGCCGGTTCCACCGCCGTGATCATCGGTACGCTGGCGTTGGTATTTCAGAGGCATCTCGTATTTCTGGTACTACTGCTGGTGCTGGCTGTTTTGGCGGTTATCAGTTTCCTGCTCGTCCGCATGTTGCTGCGGGCGCTGGCCAAACGTAAAGCCAAACCGATGGAGCGAGGTATCGCGGGAAACCTTTCCGCGGCACCGAGCCAGATCAACGCCGCCCAGAAGCTGGCAGATCTCGACAGCCTGCGCCGGTCGTTCCAGGCTGGCGTGGATAAATTCAAGGCGGCGGGAAAAGACCTCTACAGCCTCCCTTGGTACGTATTGGTCGGGCAGCCCGGCTCAGGTAAAACCGAGGCCATTCGTCACTCGGCCATCGGATTCCCTCCCGGACTTCAGGACCAGTTGCAGGGTGCCGGCGGCACGATCAATATGAACTGGTGGTTCACCAATCACGCCATCATTCTGGATACCGCCGGCCGGCTGATGTTCGAGGAAGTTGCGCCCGGCGGGACCAGTGAATGGCAGGAATTTCTCAAACTGCTTCGCACCAGTCGTCCGAACTGCCCGATCAACGGCATGCTGCTTGTGATTCCTGCTGAAAGTCTGCTCAAAGATACCGCCGATGTAATTGCCAAAAACGCCGGCAAGATCGCACAGCAGTTGGATATGATTCAGCGCACGCTGGGGGTTCGTTTTCCGGTATTTGTGCTCATCACCAAATCAGATTATCTCACCGGATTCAACCAGTTTTTTGATGACCTCACCGATCCGCAACTTCAGCATCAGATCATGGGTTGGTCCAACCCCGCCCCGTTGGATGAACCGTTCAAAATGGAGGCGGTGGACGCGCATCTCCAGGAAGTGCGGCGGCGCCTGATTGAGCGCCGGCAGCGTCTGCTGCTGGACCCCGTCAATACGGAAGACGCTGGCGCCCGGCGGCTGGATCAGGTCGATGCACTTTTTGCATTGCCCGATGCAGTTACAAAAATTGCCCCACGCCTGCGGCAGTATCTCGAGACGATATTCGTTGCCGGCGAGTGGTCGCCCAAACCGCTGTTCCTCCGGGGAATTTACTTTACGTCCTCCATGTCCGACGGCAAGACCCTTGATGCCGACCTCGCCCAGGCTCTGGGCATATCCGTTGATGCTCTGCCGGCCAGCGGGGTGTGGCGCCGCGACCGTGCCTATTTTCTCAAAGACCTCTTCCTTCAGAAAATCTTCCGCGAAAAGGGGCTTGTCACCCGCGCCTCCAACGCCATGAAACTGCAGCGGCAGCGCAAGATCGCCCTCATCGCCGCTGGCTTTGCCGTCGTTGCGATCCTTCTGGCCCTGACGTGGTACGGGTTCAACACCTTCAAAACGGACGTGGATAATCAGCGGCAATACTGGCACAACGCGGCCGTGATATACCGCTCATCGGATGGTGACTATCTGAATATTATCCGCCGCGATCGCCATGCCCTGAGCACACCCCGGTTTAACTACGCAGGCATCACCGAAAAAATCGACGGACAGACTCTCGCCGACTTTTTCGCCCGCGGCCTGGAGCTGGTTCGCAGGCCCATTCATATTCCTGTCATATTTCGTCCGGTTGCGATCCTGGGGGGAGAGGTCAATGCCGATCGCCTCAAGGCGTACCGGGCGATGTTCAATGATCACGTTGTCGCACCGCTGGTCGCCGCAACCGAGGCCCGGTTACTCTCTCCTCCACCTTCAACGCCGCCCCGGCCCGGCGAAGCGACGGCACAGACTCTCGCCCTCATTGAACTCATCAACCTGGCCCGCTCGCATCGTCAGGGTATCACCGGAAGCAAGGCGGTATCGGAAAGCGAGCATCTTAATTCCCTGGCGCGGTTCGTTCTCTCACCCGCGGATTACAAAGCCTACAGAACCTTCCAGTCGGCCTCCATCGCTGAAACACTCAAACACCTTTACCGCTCCACCCGGCAGTGGCCGCCCAAAAATTTGCATCTGGCGTCCGATCAGAATTTCTACCGCGCCCTGCGCGTGGGCGTGGTTCATACCATTGACGTGTGGAACCGGCGTGTGGCTTCGGGTAATGCCTCGCTGGCCGCTATCCTGAAGGTGCAAAAACATCTTGCCGCCTTCAATCATACTGAACAATCATTAATCCAATGGGCTCAGGCCTACTCATTCAGTGATTCGGCTTCTGCCGGCCGTCTCGCGTGGAACAACGTTTCCCATCTGCTCGGCAAGCTCTCCGGAATGTCTGAAAAACTGACGGCGCAACTCTCAAACCTGTCCCGCAGTCAATCGCTGCTTGCTGCATATGAAACCTCCGCGTCGCATCTGATCACCCGTCGCCGTCATGCGTTGGAACTGCTCGCCCGCAACACCCGATGGATCGATACAATCGAATCGCATAAAAAATCGCCGGCTGCGGCCGTATCGGCAGCGCTCGGGGGGAAATTGCCGCCGCAGAGTATCGCGGATTTGATCGCTCTGCGCAAGTACATTCTCGCTGCCGAAGCATCCGCCCAATCGCCTCTGGCCGCAGTGGCCGCAAAGATTCACACCATCGATCAGCTCGATCTGGCTCTGGTGCAGGGACACCGCGAACTGACATTACGCGGCCGAATTTATCTCGCGGCGGCAAAATTGCTCACCGCGCCGGCCGTCCCGAGCAATGTGCTTGCGGTTTCCCGCTGGCTCAGCGAGTTCAACGCTCAGGCTGACAATATCCGCAGTGCGGCGTCCGCGACGGCTGCAGATTTGTCGAAGGCCGGACCCACGCCGGCGGCGGCATTTAATCGATCAGCGATCAAGGCCTCCCTCACCGCCCTGGATGTCGTGCGGGCCCATCGCCTCTCGGATGTGATCGGTATTGCAACACAAACCCCCGTATCAGACGCGTCCGACTTGGAACATCTGATCTCCAGCGCCGCGGCAAAATTGCCATTAAATCAGAACTATCCCGATATCCCGCTGATACCTGCAGCCGGAAAACCATTTAATACAGCTTTTGATCCTCGTATCGGCGGATCGTTGCTGTCCGCCTGGAGTACCATCGGTAACGATCTCATGGCTCCTGCAGGCTCATCATCGGCTGGTTCTTCGGTCTTTGGTGCCGCAGAATTAATGTCGAGATACAGGCAGTCTGATCCGGCCTATCGCGCATATCGGGATGCTTACGGGCATTACTGGGCGGGTGTGGTGACGGATCAGCTTCAGGTTCCAAATGTCAAATGGCAGCAATTTTATACCGCGGTTTCAACGCTGCAGATTGGGGAGCTTTTCACAAATCTTGCCGCACTCGGGCGTCGTGCTGACGCCGCGCTGGCCAGTCCGGCAGTATCCGGTTCGCAGGGGTATTGGGCTCGGGCAATGGCATCGATCAAAGCCGGCCGGGCGCAGCTTAACAAGACGGTAAATGAAAAGAGCTGGCGAAAAATCCTCAACCGCTGGATGCAACTGAGTTCCGACCCGCTTCAGGCCCGCGCCCAGTTGCTGACGGAAAAACCGATGGACATCTACCGTCGATACATCATTCGCGCTGCGGACCATCCGTCGTTTGTTCAGGCTTATCTGGCGTCGCTGACGCTCGCTGGCGTCCGATCGCTGGCCGACGATGCCCTCTCCCGGGTCGATGCCATTCTCAACCGCCTGCGACGGAAACCCGCATTCCCGCTGTTTATCCCCGCTCACGGCGGACGACCCACCATCCAGTTTTCATCCGCGACGATCGCCGGTTTTGCGGCCGATATGGATTCGCTGCCGATTTCAACCCATGCAGCCGCCGATCTGACTCCCGATTCCACCCTCAATCATCTGCTGCGTATGATGCAGGGGCACGTGTCCTATTCGGTATTCGGCCTTACCACCGGACAGATGGTCATCGTCAGAAAGATTCTCGCCGCGCTGCACGGCGTCTCGGGCAAGCCGCTGATGTGCCGATTACAGGTGTCGGCCAAGGACAAGACCAATCCGACTGACAACACCGCCCAGATCATCTGGCCCTATATGACCATCACGGATTCGGGCAACGTTCTGGGCGTGGTGAGTTTCCGGTCACCTGCCGCCAATTCTCTCGGCAGCATCCCCGTCCCGGGCGGCGAGCATCAGACACTGAAATTGAAATTTTACGAATCAGATCCGAATTCGACACCGGCACCCAAACCCAACCATATCATGACATTCAGCGGCCCCTGGGCGCCGCTGCAACTGCTCTACCTGTACCATGCCCGAACGACCGACGGGCGGCACTGGCGGATCGTCATCGAAACCCACGACCAGTTCAAGGCGGCCCGTAAAATGGTGCTTTCACTGACGTTTTCTCGACCGCTGCCACGCATCTCGGTCTGGCCGCGCGCCCACGCTCCCTGACCGGTAGTCAATACGTCTCTGTAGAAAGTGAAAACTCGATGGCATTTTTATCCAGACTTACGGCCCGAATCATGCAGCCCAGAGTCGGCGCGCCCGAGCTGACATTTCACGTCATCGGCAAGCACCCCGCATGGGATGACCACATGCCGGATCAGGGTGTTGCCAATCAGACGGTGCTGGATTTCAAACAGCGATTTTATGTCGAGGCGCTCGCAGGTAACATTAATTCTGGCTCCTGGAAGCACCTGCCTGAACCCGAACTCATCCCCTGCTTCAATCATCGATTCGTCCATCAGGTGGCGGATACGCTGCTCATCGGCGGAATCTGGTCTTCGAGTGATGGCAAGGGGCGCAATCTTTTTCCCCTCATCGGTATCGTCTATTCACGCGGGCTCGATCCGCAAGGCGTATTCTCCGCCGCCGGTCCGATTCTCACCGCTTTTCATGAAAAAAACAGCGGTAATCCGACTGCGGCAGGACTTGAATCCGCCATGGAGGAGGCGAGCTCGGCACTGGCGAAACGGATAGCCGTGATTGCACCGATAAATCAATTGATTCCCAAGCTCAGCGGATCGCAGGTCGCCGGGCTATTGAAATCTGCTCCTGATCCGCGGTCCCGCGCCAGGCTCCTGTATGCCCTGCGGCGATCACTCCTGCACGTGAAAGATAATCTGCCCGACCGGGCCGATTCGTTTTATGATCTCGTTCGCGTGCCGGGGGTCGGTGGTGACGGGCCCGGCGATCCTTCACTGATTCAATGGCCGATGTGGTATCTCTCGCTGGTCGGACGCACGGTGCCCGTGACGGCGGTATCCCATCAGGGAAGGCCGGACGATCGGTTCACGGATCTGATTGTTGGTGCCATAAAGCCCGCGAGCATCTTCCCGCTGCGGGCCAGTCGTGAAAAAATTCCTCTCTGTACGGATATCCCTTTTGATCTCGATGACGCTTTCATATCGCATTCTGAAGCTTATCTGGCCGATTGTCTGCGGGCCGGTCAATCATCGGCTCCGGACCTCCCCGATGAGGGACGTTGAATTCGCATCATGTGAAATATCCGTCACCGCCCGGGCTTTGGCGCAGATCTCGGCAAATTCCATCTCCGGATCGCTGTCGGCCACAATTCCGGCCCCGGCTCCATAGCAGAACCGGCCCGATTCCCATACCGCGGTGCGTATGGCAATATTAAAACTGCCCCGGCCGCAGCCGATCCATCCAATATTGCCACAATAAATACCCCGCGCACCGGGCTCGAGTTCACTGATGATCTCCATGGCACGAATCTTCGGCACGCCTGTGATCGATCCGCCCGGCAGCATACCTGCAAGAATATCCCCCCAAGGGTGCAGCGCCGTGCCGCGAATGACGGCGTAGGTCTGCCAGACGCTTGGCAGGGCCTCGATTCGTCTCGGATCAACAATCTTCACGCTGCCCGTGGCACACACCCGTCCCAGGTCATTGCGTAATAAATCAGTGATCATGGCAAGCTCGGCCTGTTCTTTTTCGCTTTGCATCAGGCTCTCAGCCGCCTGCCGATCCAGATCGTGATCCTTCACGTTGCGCCGCCGGGTCCCTTTAATCGGGCAGGTGATCAGTTCATCGCCGTTCCGGTTCAGAAACAATTCCGGCGACGTGCAGCAGATTGCCTGCGGGCCAGTTCGGATGTACGCCGAATATCGCCCCGGATTGGCGGCGTACATGTCCTGCCACAATGCCAATGGATCGGCAGCTTCACCCAGCCAACGGCGGCTGAGATTCAGCTGATAAATATCACCCGCCGCAATATAGTCGAGCACCTTCAACAAAGCCGATATGTATTCGTCCTTCTGCGGAGCACTCACCTGCCGCAGAATGATGCGAGGGCGCAGGGGTTCCCTTTCAGCCTCCATCAGACGAGCTTTCATGTCATCGATCAATCGGTTGTCCGGTACTTGGCCGATGGATGTCGCGGCCAGCAACCACCGACCGGGTTCAGGTGAAATATAATATTGCTGATAATACCGAAAACTTGCGAGGATATCCGTCCTGTGGTGTGGCGGCAGTTCAATCCCTCGCCCCGCTTCATAGCTGAAATAGCCGATCCATTCTGCGCCCTCCGGCAGCGATGGTAGCTTCCCCGCGGTAAATTCCATCCAGTCGCAGAGCCTGCGGATTCCGTCACCGTAGGAAAGATGATGCTCTTCGGTTCTACAATCCGGCCTTCCGATCTCGCAAACATGTAATGCGCAACCATCCGCCTCCGCCCGAAGTTGGATTTCAATCAATGGAACGGCGGCGACGATCGTTGCACCAAACCATCCTCCCGTCAGCACGGCCATGTCGCACTTTGCCCGGTTAAGCGTCTGCGCCAGTTGGTCCGCCGTTGCCGAGCAGCCGTGCATGGCCAGCGGCGTGGCGTGAATATCTTTGGCAGCGGGGGGTAAGGTTAAATTGGTTGACAAGATTGATCCGTCCACGGCCATCCCACAGTTCAGACAAAGCCAACAAAAAACGTTACACTACCGCCCGGCGGCGGAGCATGATGCGTTGCCCCAGGATTCCATATGAGTGATCGTTGATCGGCGGTAACAGGTTGGGCTCGCAACAGGCATAGGCTCCTTCATCGGTTCCCTCATCGTGTCCGATGGAGATGATACGCTCAACACCCGGCTCCGTGGAGACCACGGGCATCTGAAACGCAGGCGGTGGCGGCAAACCGCCGGTACCCGGAGGGATCGCCGGATATGAGGAAAAGGAATGTCCAGCAATCGAACGGATTCATCTCCCGGACTTAAACGCGAAGCCGGGGTGATTGGTTTGCTCTATGCCAGTCTCGGAGCGATTATCGGTTCCGGTTGGCTTAAAGGTCCCCTTAATGCGGCGGTGCACGCCGGCCCTCTGAGTCTTTTTTCATGGATCATCGGCGGCGTCGCCATCCTGCTGCTGGCGATTGTATATGCTGAATTGGCGACCCTTTTTCCCCGCGCCGGCGCTGTGGTGCATTTTCCCCGCCTTACCCATGGTTCGTTGCTGGCGCGAATCTGGAGCTGGATATTATTTCTCGCGTATGTGAGCGTTGCCCCGGCGGAGGTCGTGGCATCATTGAATTATCTCGATGTCCTCGTGAAGCGTCTTTCTCTGCACTGGATTCCGCCGTTCATCTACCGCAGTGCCGGTGGGGCCAATCTACTTACCGGAACGGGCATGATCATCGCCATCGTCATGTTGGGGGCATTTACGCTCTTGAATTTTCTGGGTATTAAATGGGCGATGCGCATCAGCAATACCGCCGGCTGGTGGAAGCTGGCCGTCCCACTGCTCACGGCCATCATGCTTCTGGCGGTCGGGCATCACTGGCAGAATTTTCACATCAATCCGGCGGATAGTCGCTCGCAGGTTGAAGGCATCTTCACTTCACTGAGTACGGCCGGGGTGCTTTTCAGTTTTCTCGGTTTCAGGCAGGCGGTTGAACTCGCCGGTGAAAGTACCAATCCCAAACGCAATATTCCCATCGCGGTGGTAGGATCGGTGTTGATCGGGTTGCTGATCTATTTGTTGCTTCAGGCAGGATTTATCGCCTCCGTCGATCCGCACACGCTGGCCCAAACCGGTTGGGCCAAAATCACCACAGCCGGATACCTGGCTCAATTTGGTGCCGCTCCATTGGCCGCCGCAGCGCAGGCATTGGGCCTGATCTGGCTGACGTACATCCTTTACGTTGATGCGGTCATTTCCCCCGGTGGAACCGGATTCATCTATATCACCACATCGGCTCGCGTTATATCCGCCATGGGCTCCGACCACCTCATCCACAAGGTGTTTTCCAAACTCAATCGGAACGGCGTTCCGTGGGTTGCTTGCGTCTTGGCGTTTCTCGTCGGCATCATCTTCCTTCTGCCGCTGCCGAGCTGGTCGCAATTGGTCGGCTACATCTCCTCGGTCAGTGTGCTTTCATACGGTATCGGGCCGGTGGTGCTTTTATCCCTGCGCAAGATGAGGCCGGAATCGGAGTATCCGCGCCCATTCCGCCTGCCGGCCGCACGGATTCTCGCACCCATCACCTTCATCATTTCCAACCTGATGATTTACTGGTCCGGACTTAAAACGCTTGAAGTATTGATGATCGCGCTGGCCGTCATTTTTCTCGCGTTTATTGCCTGGCGGCTTCTTAACGGGCAGTCGTTGGGCGAGTTGGCCTGGAGAAGCACGTGGTGGGTTGCACCCTATCTGCTGGGGCTCGTTTTACTGGATTACATCGGCCCGCATCATCTGGTGGGGGGTATTAATCTCATACCGTTTCCCTATGACACGCTTGTCGTCGCGGCCTTCAGTCTGGGGATATTTTATCTGGCCGTCCACAGCAGCGTTTCAATCGAGGAACTCGAGACATACATCGCCACTCAGGAGCTTTAGGCCATTCGCCCGAAGGTGGCACCCGCTGCACAGAACCTTAACTTTCAACAGCCGACGGCATGAACCGCAGGGGACTACCCAGGTTGTTAGACGGCACATTTATGTGCCGCTTAGCCGCCCGAGCCGGTGAATCACAATCAGTGCAAATGCGAGCCGGCGGATTTATTCCACCGGTGGCCATCGCCGTAAAAACCATTTCAACCGCAGGGAACACAGTCAACGGTCACTTAGCCCCCGGCTTGCCGGGGGAATGAATGGAGGTAAGCCGTCCGCCAAGACGAAATCGTGCATCGCGCTGGTTATGGGGTGCGCCGGGGACGGCCGGCGTGGTATGCCGTTTGATTCCGCCTGCCCCGGCGCGTTATGATTTCATCAGTTATTCCATTTTTGAGGCCGTGCTATGGTCGCGATCAATAAAATTCTGTTGCCCGAATGCACCGGTGAAGGGCGCGGTGGCGGAAAGCGAAACCCGCCGCGCGAATCGCGGCTCCATGCTTGCTCACCTGTCCACTTTCTACTTTCCCTCTTCTGCTGGCGCAGCCGGCCCGCCCGCGATCCGATCGGGTATCAAGGCGGAATCAACCTTTACGGCTACGTGAATTCCTCGCCGGTGGGGAATGTGGATGCGGAGGGAATGGCGGCGGAGGGCGTAGGAGCCTACATCAAGGGCCACGAGGGCCTCAGGCTCACGGCGTACCATGGCCCCGTGCACGGGAACCTGCCCGTCGGCCACGGACGCAACCTCGCAACTCCCGGGCCGTGCGGATGATAATGCGGCGTTGGTTTTTGACTTCTAATCACCTGGCAGGCGAACCAGGCGGTCGAGTATATCAGGGGATGAGTAACCAATGGCCATGAAATCGGCCCGGAGCCTGGGCGCATCCATTTGGGGTACTGAATGCTAAGCCAGCCTCGCTCGCGAACCGTACCTGTGCTCACCGCAACGTTGCTTGCCGTTGCGGCGGTATTTTCGCCGCCCTGGTTACCATTTCTCCGCATGGGTAATCTCTATGCCTCGCCCCTGCCGATCAAGATCGCCACGCGGGCGAACCGGCATGGAGGCGTGCCGCGGGCCCAAGCGGCCTGCCTCGCAGTCCCAAAGGAGGAGGTTCGTGCATTTTTCAGGGCAATAGACAGGAATCGCATCGATGTTGTTTCCAATTTATTGAAAAAGTATCCAGCACTGGCAGACGCCACGTGGAAGCGAAAAACAGCGCTAAACGAAGCTATCGCGTCTGGCGGTTCTCCGATGGCAGTGATCTTATTGCAGCACGGCGCCGACCCAAACCAAACCTGCCGTGGGGGATGGAAGTCGCTTGAATGGGCAGCCTCTATCGGTGCCATGGCCAGGCCCTTTAACGAGCACGGGGGCCGCCTGCATCGGTCGGTACTCGATTCGCTGATCAGCCGTGGAGCACGTGTCAATGCATTTGGGGAACATGGGTATACGGCACTCATGGCCGCAGCGAGCTACAACCGCTTGCGGGCAGTCCGCACTCTGCTCAGGGACGGGGCGGACCCCTACGCCCAAACCTCAAAGGGTAGAACCGCGTTTGATTTGATCGGCAAATACCGTGCGAACGTCTCGTCGTTGCCGGTAGCAAAGGCCCTACTTTCCGAGGCACCATCGCTCATTTCACTGCGCGACCGGCGGGGGAGAACGCCCCTTATGTTCGCCATAATCAACCACGACTTTGGCTTGGTAAGGTTTCTGGTATCAAAGGGGGTAAACGTCAACGCCCGCGACGGCGAGGGTTCGACGCCTCTTATGTTTGCTGCGTTGTCGGGCCAGAAAAAAATCGCCCAGTATCTGCTCAAACACGGAGCGGATGCACGTTTGAGGGATTTCGGCTTCGAGAGTTCCAGAAACGACGGACACACCGCCGCCTATTATGCCGCTTTCTATCAGCATTTTCGTCTGGCCAAAATTTTGCGTAGAGCCGCAAACGGAGTTGCTCCTGCGGCACACAGCGCACCCGTATCCCGCCCGTACGCCATCACCCAAACGGCTCCGTCGGAAAATTCCACCGCGTCAGCAGATCGTGGGCCCATCCCGCAGAGGGTGATTCGAGCACTCTTCCAAATGATACACAACGATAGATTTATGGATTATCACGACAGAAATCATAT
>DAHWIP010000129.1:0-5844 GCA_027344975.1 Phycisphaerae bacterium | reverse complement strand
ACTGTTATATCTGCTCTGGCAGCGTCTTTGTTACCCGTCTGCTTAAGGCCGCTACAGGCGCATTCATTCTGCATTGCTGCACCAAGTAATCCAGCTATCACGACGCAAACGTTGAGATCAGGCAATGTCGTCATGGGTATATCGGATCTCGGCGGCGGCTATATCAATAAACTCGTGATTCCGGACATCGGCAATCTGATGGGCCCTGCCAGTAGACGCTACGGACGGGGAGGACAGTCCGCGCTGCGTGATTTTCTGCACGCAGGTGAATACAACCCAACGCAGGCTGGCTTTAGAGACTGGGATGGTACGCAATGCCAGATCATTACCAAACCCGGCCTTCTGATCATCCCCGCACACAAGTGCAGTTTATGGTGGGGAGATAATAAATATAACTTCACCAATCCCCGGCTCGCGCCGATTCGGCAAGCGAGAAAAATCACCAGCGAGTTTGATTATTACGGCTATTACCAGAACATGGACGGAAGGGACGGAATCACCATCCCCTGCATCAAACACTACTTTGAATATCGCTTCATTCGCAAGCCGGGATTTTGCTTCCGACAGTTCGGCCCCGGCACGCCTGTTTTCAGACCGCAGAATGCATTAAAAAACATTCCAGTTCAATATCCAGCCGGAAAATATCCTGCCGAGCCGTATGACATTTCCAAAGGGCTCGTTGTGTGGTCGCTGCGAGGTGATACGGCGATCTGGAGTCCGCGCTGGATTTATTTTGTGAGGAAGAATGGGAAGTGGGATATTCATCGCAGCCAAAGCGTAAGGCATTCGGTCTACGGGCCCCATGCAGCCTTTTGGCCTCTTATCATCATAAGTGATTCAAACCGACCCAATAAGGGGCCGGCTTTGGGTTTGTTCAGACCCAATGCGATTATTAACACTGATGTGATTGTCGGAAGGACAAATGACGGGAAACAGGTGTACGCGGATCCGCGCCTCAGCCGGGTTCTGGCGACCTCGCTCCCCCACCGAATTAAGAGTATGTGGAAACTGGGCTTCTTCATGTTTTTTCGCGGTATGTTGAATCGAACACAAACGCCGCCGGGTGTATACGAAACTTTCCGCACTGAAGTTTATATGATGGTGGGAACCCCAAATCAGATTCGCAGCACTGCGGAAAGAATTGCACACCTGTCGGTGAGCGCAAAACCTTAACAACATTGAGTCGCCTGCGGGCATCCCGATTGCGGACGAATCTGAAAGTCGGTCATATGGACTTGGAGACCATGCCTGGGCTGAAGCGCCGGCCCGCATTTGAATCAAAATCCACAAAATACCTGCGACAGCATAGGTCATCATTCCCCGTAGATTGAAACTCATGCAAACTTCACAATTTGTATGTAAACTCTAGGTAAAGATGAGGTGGTTGCCACGCGGCGAATGTGAGTGCCGGTGAAGTAAGTGTGGCCTCGGTCTGCTGGAGAAATGTAATGCCGAAACTAACCCGTAAAGACTTGCTGAACAAAACGATCAAACACATCGATATAACGAAGCTGGAAGGGATTGTGCCGCTGGTGGAATCCATGGAGCACATGGCATTTTCTTCACGCGACCTGCATCGCGCCGCCGACATCTACGATCGCATGCTCCGAGACAAATCATGTGCGGTCATCCTGACTCTTGCGGGATCACTGATATCCGCAGGGCTAAAAAAAGTGATCGTCGACATGGTGCGAAATAATATGGTCGATGCCATCGTTTCCACCGGCGCCAATATGGTGGATCAGGACTTTTTCGAGGCACTCGGTTTCCGGCATTACATCGGCTCGCCCTATGTGGACGACACGGTGCTTCGGGATCTGCATATCGACCGCATTTACGATACGTTCATCGATGAAGATGAATTGCGTATCTGCGACGATACCACGCGAATCATCGCGGATTCCATGACGCCGGGACCGTGCAGCAGTCGTGAATTTATTTCCGCCATGGGGCAGTATCTGGTTAAGAATGCCAAAAATCGCGACAGCATCATTCTCTCTGCCCATGAAAAAGGGGTACCGATTTTCTGTCCGGCGTTTTCGGATTGTTCCGCCGGTTTTGGGCTTGTGGTGCATCAGCTTAATTCGCCCCATGCGCATGTGAGTATTGATTCTGTAAAGGATTTTCGTGAACTGACGCAGATCAAGGTCATGAACCGTGAAACGGGTATCTTTATGATCGGCGGCGGCGTGCCGAAAAACTTCACGCAGGATATTGTCGTCGCAGCGGAAATCCTCGGCGAAGAAGCTCCCATGCATAAGTATGCGATTCAGATCACGGTGGCTGATGTCCGGGACGGTGCGCTTTCAAGCTCCACACTGCGAGAGGCGAGCAGTTGGGGCAAGGTGGATATTGTGGACGAGCAGATGGTCTATGCGGAAGCGACGCTCGCGATGCCGCTGATCGTCGGTTACGCCTACCATAAAAAGAGTGCTAAATCCCGCGCGGCAAAAGAATTCGGTCCCAAGCTCGACGCATTGAATCGGGGGGCGGGGATGGTGAAGAAGGGTGCTGTCAATAAAGTGCAACCGGCGTCGGTAACCGGCAAGCCGCGGAGCAAAACTTCGCACAATGGTATAAAAACCTCGGTCTGAGGCGCGTGGTGTTTACAGATTGATCTCGATGGCACTCCGGGGTCACGTTCGCCGCTTGAGTAAAGCGGCGTAACCTCCATCGTGCCAGCTTTGCGGTTCGGTCATCGGAAGCGTGCATACTTCTCGAACCAGCTCCCACGGTTTTCCCTGATCACCGGCGAGAAATGATCGTATCAAATTTTGGTTCTCATCCGGTAAGACGCTGCAGGTGCTGTAAATCAGAACTTCTCGGGCCAGCTCAGCCCCTTTGCAAAGCAGTTTCATCTGCGTATCGCGTAAAGATTGCATGTCCAAACTCGCGATCCGCCAGCGAACTTCCGGGCGTCGCGCCAGAACACCAGTGTTTGAGCACGGGACGTCCACAAGCACCCCGGCAAAACCAGGCACGTTCAAGGAAGCGGGTAAAGCGGGCAGGACGCGTATTCGTCCCGTTTTGATCTGCGTTTCACGTTTTTTTAACAGTTGCAGTTTTTCCCCGTCGATATCGGTCGCGGCAACACGCAATCCCGCCATCGCCATTTGAACCGTTTTTGTCCCCAATCCTGCACAAAGATCGAGGACTTCGCCGCTCGATTCGCCTCTGCTATCCGCCGGTTTTAGTGCATCAATCATCCAGTCGCCCGCTACACCGGCGGTAGGATCCTGCGGTGATATATCTCCTCTCTCTATGGCTGCGAGGATTTCACCACTTACACCGCCGACAACCAATGCCCAACCTCTGTCGGCGTGCGGCTGCAGACGCGTGGAATCTTCAGGAACAAATGAGCGATCCACTCGACAGATGACGGGAGGCCGAACATTGGCATCAATAAGAACTGACACAGCATCATCCCCGAGAGCCGCAAATAATACTTTTACCAATCCCTCGGGGACACTTGCCGCGTGGGTCCAATAGGATATTTTGCTGGTGAGAGGTGACGGGAAGATATCACGATTGAAGCTCAGCCAGCGTTGTCGATCCATCGGGCAGGAGCGAGCTGAAGGCTTTCCGTCTTGAATGGCGGTCGGCTTGAGGCGTTGGACCGAGCGAAGAACCGCGTTAATAAATCCCCCCGCACGGTTACGATTCAGTTTGGCGGCCATTCGCACGGACGTGTCAATCGCAGCATAATCCGCAGTATGATCCGAAAAAAGCAGCTGATACGTGCCCACCCATAGAATCGATCGCACCACCGGATCCATTTCATCCGATGGCCGATGGCTGACCGCATTGATGACTGCATCCAATGTGAGTCGGCGACGCAGAATGCCGGAAAGTATATCCATGGCGGTGCCCCGCTCCATGGATGGAATTTGGCCCCAGAAGTCATTCTCTGTGGATGGAATCCGAGGTGGATCGCCGAGCACGATCCATTCCTTCAGTAATCCGGCGCAGGCGGTCCTCGCGTCGAGTGTCATTATTTGTGACTCCGGCGCCTATCATGGCCCGCCCCCGGCAGAAACCGAGCGATCCGGTGCCCCGCCGCATCTTTCGAAGTAAGCCGCAATACCCCTGCCGGATGATGATGGGTAGAGCAGAAATCAGTCATCGAGACCGGGCTTGGGGGTACCGATTTTCAGCATCATGGCGGCGTGCGGTTGGATAAAGGCGGAAAAATGGCTGTGCTCACCCAGATCTTTGCGCCGCCATAAATCGCGAACCCGTTGACTCCCCAGTGGAGGTTTAATGCCCGGCGGAACGACGGGGCGCAACATATTCCACGAGGGAATACGTGCTTCTCGCTCAATAACTCCGAGATTAAAGATCGCAACTGCAACGGTATCGTCAAACAGCGGACGAGCCCAGACCTGAATGGCACCGTCGGAGTAGACCTGTTGGGCCTGTTTGCCAAGCTCGTCCTGATTGACGGCGAGCACTTCCGTATTGGTCATGAGGTCGGTGGTGAATTTATCCAATCGCGTCAGATCACATCCGAGCAGCAGAGGCGCCGCGAGCATGCACCAAAGCGTGATGTGGGTGAGCTGTTCATCGGGTGTGAGCTTGGTGGGATGGAGCGGTCCGTCTTCAAATGAGCCGATACCGACGACCAGCATATCCGGATCATTCCAGTGACCTGGGGCCGCAAATGGAAACAGTGACCCATCCGAGCGAAAGCCGTTATTGGTCATCGCCCGCCAGGAATCGTTGATGTCGCCGCTGATACGATAGCTGTTGCCGTAGACGGGGGCATACCCTCCCCACGTCCACACATGCCCCATTCCGTATTGACACAAGCTGAAATAAATATCCCGACTCGACGCCCGCAGCGCCTCGCCCATTTCGCGATAGGGCTTAATAAATTGTTCCAGATCCGGGTGCGGCGGTACTTTTCCACTGTAGCTGCACCAGTCATACTTCAGATAGTCGACACCCCATTTGGCATAGGTTTCGGCGTCCTTCTGAACGTGCCCGAAGCTACCGGTATGCCCGCCACAGGTGGTGGGACCGGGTGAAGAATACAGACCGAACCTCAACCCCAAAGCGTGAACATGATCCACCAGGTCCTTCATGCTGGGGAATTTGTCGGTCGTTCGGATGGTTCCATCCGGATTACGTCCATTCTGCCAGCCATCATCGATGTTGATATACATGAAACCTTTGGCAGCCAAACCGCTGGAGACCATGGCATCGGCAGCTGCCATGGTGAGCTTCGATGAATTTCTCATCGCGTAAGCATTCCATGAGTTCCAACCCATTGCCGGGGTACGGGCAAGCATGTGTTCGCCGCAAAGAATCTTCAGCTTTCTCCGGGCGGAACCATATTGATTGACGGCCTTCAACCGTACTTCATATTTGCCCGGGGTATTTACCTGGCCGGTAATAAAACCTCGATGGTCGATACTCAATCCATCCGGTAAACCGGTGGCGCTGATGGTGACTGGTTTGACTCCGGTATGAGGAACGGCGAAGAGAAAGTCTTTACCGGGACTGCAACCGACAACACGAGGGCCATGGAACTCAGGCTCCTTGGGGTCTCCGCTGGCTATTTCCGGATACGATCGATCGAGTTTAATGGGAGTGGCGACGGGCATTCGACGTGCATCGGAGGTCAATTCAATGACGGGATCAATCCAGTTGGCATGGTCGTTGGATCTGTTGCCGCCGGCGGGCTCCACAATCAGCATCATCGTTTTGGCACCACGGAGATCCGCTTCGAGGCGGTGCACCTTTGTCCAAGGCCCCATGATCGGAGATTGTGCAACCCGCTTACCGTCGACAACAATCTCAAAACGAACTTGACCGCCACGAGCTCGGAAGTTAACGCCGCAG
>DAHWIP010000128.1:0-5907 GCA_027344975.1 Phycisphaerae bacterium | reverse complement strand
ACGCGCCCAGCTCACTCACGAGCCCATTGACCCTGACGCAGATTCAGGCCCTGCCGTCGTCTGATTTCACCGCGCCGGAGAGCATTTCCACGTTATCCAGCCAGTTGACCTATACGATCGCGGCGGGCCGTTCGCTTGAATTTCAAAGCTACCCGGCGGTTTACACCCCGGAACCGGCGTCAGCGGCGATGCTTGGCGTTGCAGCAGCCGGGATGCTTCTTCTTCGGCGGCGGCGTGCATAGGTGACACACCAGACAGCGGCTCTGTAGGCCGCTTCAGTGGATATTGCCGGGGACGCCCCAGATATTATTCGGGGCGTCCCCTTTTTTATTTAATGCACGACCCCCGTCGGCCAATAAGCGCACATCAGCCGAATCGGTGGCCGGCGGCCGCAGCACCTGTCCGCAACTTCAAAACGGCACCTTGTCGATGGCGACCTTGTGGAAACGCCCCGCCACATTCCCGTGCAACTCCGGATTCTCCGGATTAAGTTCCAGGACCGGGGCGCCCGGCTTGAGATCAAAGGCCGTAAGCCTGGCCCAGATCATGAACGGCATGGTCGTGAACTTGAAATAATATTCATGGGTTTTAAGGTCCGCGATCACCTTGTATTCCGTGTTGTAAGTGTTGAACCCCTCCATCGCCTGATACGGTGCGCCGATCGGCACGGCGACGTTGTTCAAAACCGAGTTCATCTCAAGTACGGCCTGTATCGAGGAGGCCGGCTGGGGAAGCATATGGACGTAATACGAGGCCCGGACGAAGCGATCAAGCGGATTGACATTCCCGGGCAGGGGCATATCCCGATTGGGATGGGTGAAATTAAACCGCTTCAGATTTTTCAGTTGTTCGGGAAATGCCGGTGCGTTGGTCAGAACGTCATAGGCAGGGCTCTGATAGGCATGCATCTTTCCATGCACATATTCCAGTACCGCACAGTTGCCCCGCGGGCCGACAATATGCAGATGAAGATGAGATCGCTTTCCTCTGGCGGTGAAATCCACCAACTGGATGTTTCGCATCAAGGTAACGGCTTCCTTGACGGATCCGGCCTGATCCAGCAGATATTGCACCCACAGGCCGACCTGAAGCCCCTTGATCTTCGGATTTCGCTTTCCGTAATCGCTGTCAAAATAATTGGCGGAAATGCTCAGTCCGCGGCTGTTAACGCCATCCACAGCCCCCATGCCGTATACCGACACCACCATGCTTCCATATTTGGAGGTCCAATGAACCTCTCGGCCCTGAACAATCCGCCTGCCCAATAATTTTCCCCCATCCCGCCTGATACCCGCGGGGAAAACATAAATGCGGGCTTCCGTACTGGTGTACCAGTCCATCGTCCGGCCGGTGATTTCCCCCAGTTTCGTTTTCCATGCAATACTGGTGCAGGCGCCTGATTTCCGCACGCCGATCCCGCATGTCGCGGTGATCAACCCCGCAAGCAGAAAACATGCCCAATTAGTTTTTATTTGCATTGTATTACTCCTTTCATCAACGCCGGTATCAGGGCCGCGCGACCACGCCGCCGGCCCCCGGTTGCGGGTGGGCAATGCGGCGAAGTCTGCCCAGCCCCGCATAGCGCATCAACGGCTGGGGTCGCATACCCATGCGATGCCACGGCAGCGAGATGTCCTTCCACCGAATCATCGGGCCGCCAAAGCGACGGGCCGCGGGCTGGTAGGCGGCAGAAAACAGATTTCCCGCACCGCGGACATTTTTCCGCTGAGCGCCGAACATAAACGCCAGAAGAAGCGCCTTGTGGGATGCGTTGATGAATTGATTATCGATCATCATCAGATGGGCGCCGGGCGCTGACAGGACGACCGCCCCGGTGTAGTAAGGAGTGACGATCGTATCGTGCACAAGGTACAGGGTGCCCGTATGGTTGGCATTGCCATCGCGCCCGAAATTAATAACTTCCCGATTGCCCGACATGTTCCGCTTTTTAACGATCACACACCCCAACACGACCGCATCACTGTGCGGCTGATCGGTAATACCCCGGCTATCGACGAAATCCATCTCACGATTGGCTGATCCATGCAGATAGCAATACTCCACCCATGTGATGTGGGCGCGGCTTTTCAGATTGTGGCCGGTGATGCTGTCGGAAATATCACAGCCGCGCACCAGAACGCTGGTTCCGCCGAGATACAGGTTGTGGTTATAGCCGGCGTGAACATGCGTGCCATTTCGGGTTATCCGGCAATTTTCAATCAACTGATAAGCGCCGGTGCGCCGGGCATAACTGCCGTTGCTCATAATCCCCATATCATTGCCGAAGATCTGGCAGCCGCGGATGGTGACATGGTTGGCGCCGTTAATACGGACGCCGGCTCCATTGCCGTCACGGTTATGAGCGCCGGTCAGGGCGAAGCGTTTGAGGACACAACCGCTGGCGGTCGGATCAAACTGGAAAATAGCACGGGGTGTCGGCATCCGGCCGGAGTAGTCAAAGCCCGTACCATCAATTTTGATATATCGCCCGGGAATCGCACCTTCGATGGTGATGCGCGGCTTTTTCATCAGGATTGCCACGCGACGATAGGGGCGATTGCCCGGCTGCGGCCAGACTTTAATGGTGTCGCCCGGATGGGCGGCGCGAATCGCCCGCGCAATGCTGTCAAACGCTCGACCCGGCCCCACCTGAAGGACCGCCCCGTCCGCCACTTTCGGGATCATGCAAAGGCAGTTAATCAGCATAACCCCGATCAAAACTGCCCCCAAAGCGCGATCACTCATAACAGATAACTCCAAAACACCCTGCCAGACCCACGTTTTGCGCGTTCTAACCGCATTGATGAACGTTGGCAACTATCGAGGCGAAAAACACTTCTTGGCATCAATCCGGCGTCGGGATACGGAGCACCGTGTGGACCTGCAAAGCCGGGGGTACCTGCGCATTGACATACGTCATGGAGCGGTGAAGATAAGCATCTGCCAACGAGTTCAGGGGACTTGAAATTATGTCGGGATATAAAGTCGGAATTGCCATTGTTATCTTACTGGTCATCATCGGCGGACTGGCGGTATGGTTGAAAGAGAGCCAAAGTACTCAAATCGGACCACCAACCGAGGCAACGGCGGGCTACCGTTTCATGCGGCCGATCGAACTGGCGCGGGCGCCAATGGCATTCATGCCGTTGGAAACCGGCCATGGTGCAGGGCACATCTATCTGGCGGCCTATCGCTATTTGCTGAAAGAAGCCCCGAATCATCACGCGATGAACCAGATCGATGATGATGCCTATCCGAATAAAAATCCGGTCATCCTGCATCTGGCCAAAATGCTTGAAAAGGCTGCCGGGCTCAAAGTGTCCCGTCAGTTTATTCTCTTCGATAAACGCATTCCGATGCCCAACATTAAGCACACGACCGGCAAAAATCTGGAAGTCATATCCACGGCGTTAAGCGATCTGGGCGAGGCTTATCTGGTCACCAAACACCCCAATCAGGCTAAAGTGGTATTCGGCGCGATTATGTCCTTTGGATACCGTCTGTGGCTGCACGGATTGCTGGTCAACATCCGATCCACCGGGCTCGGGGCCATGTCGAGCGCCACTGCAGGACTCAAACAGCTCTATTCCACCAGCGCGCTCAAGAATCGCACTTCCAGGCATGAAGTCGACGCGTTTCAACGTGATCTGAGAACCACCACCCACCGATGGCTCTCAAAAATGGGTGTCATTGTGGTGATCGATCCGAATCCCGGCGATATGGCCAATGTGGTTCGACATGACCAGGATATTTCGTGGAAGCTGGCCGCTATTAATGGATTGGGCATTGACCGCTGGGCAACAACATCCGCCGGTCAGCGAAAGGCCATCATCAAACTTCTGACCCGACTGGAGCACAGTACCAATCCTTATATTCAGCAGGCCGCCCACAATGCCCTCAGCCTCACCACCGTCGATATCAACGAAATGTGAATCGGCGGTACGGCGGATACTTCGGAGGACCGGGTATGCAGAGCACGGCTCGGCAACATTCGCAAAGCGATCAGGCTCATCATCTGCCGGAATTGGATGTCGCGGTCGCGATCATCTGGGATACGAATTGCGAGCGATTGCTGATCGCACGGCGGCCGACGGATAAACATGTCGGGGGGATGTGGGAATTTCCCGGCGGGAAACGTGAGCCGGGAGAATCGATCGAAGACTCACTGCGCCGCGAAATCCGCGAGGAACTCGGAATTGAAATCACGATCCTCGCCGCACGGCCGGTCGCGATGCATCGCTATGAACATCGAATCGTGCGGCTCCATCCGTTTGACTGCCTCTGCGGTTCCGGTACACCTCAGCCACTGGCCAGTACGGAACTGCGATGGGTAACACCCGACGAATTGCGCCAATTGCCGCTGCCGCCCGCCAATGCTCCGCTGATCGCCGCCATTATCGCGCAGCCGCTGCAGCGACCGGATCAATAGGACGGATGAATGTGCGTCACCTGATTGGCGATGAGCGTTGCATCCGAAACGTGACCCGATAGCACCTTGCGTGCCTCCTGCTGAATATTGACGGCATATTGCGGATCGTGAGCGATCTGTTTGAGAACCATCCGGACCGTCGGATCTTTACGCACGGGCCAGAGTTGATAGATACACGGCCCCAAAGCCGCCGCGTGCGGGTGAAGCACCACGGGAAGCAGGCGATGTTTGATCTGCCACGGTTTGAGGTTGTCGACCGCACTGTACGCCGCCGAAATACCTGCCACATTGTGGGCGGCTCCCTGGAGTCCCAGGGCACCGAGCACGCTGGTGTTCGCCGCCACCTGCTGCGCATGAGCTCCGCCGGAAAATGAAAATTCCCGTATCCGCACCAACCCGTAATGCGGATGAGGAAGTGCCGCAGCGTACCGATCCTGATTGGCCACCGTAATATGAAAAACTTCGGTGCGAACATGGGCGATATATTCATCCGGTTTTTCCGGATTCTTCGACCGGACAATGTGAATATCCGAAGTCCAGGTCGTGCCGAATACATCGGTCAGGTAGACATTCAAATCTTCAAATCGCTGCCAGTAGCGGCCGGGATGTTTCTCGTGAATCTTGCGTATCGGCAGAGAAAGCAATTTGAAGGCCTTTTGATCGGCAGATGTGGAGCCGGTGGAGATCAACTGAAAAAATTGGTTGATCATCTTTTTTGCGCTGGTGGGATAAGCCTCGGCAGGATTCACGGCGGGCTTTGAAAACATGTAATAGGCCGCAACGATAACCCCCGCAGCCACAATTAAAAATACGATAAATTTAGATAGCGCCGCCCCCCGGCGCACCGGCAGATGCCGCTGCGCCTCGCGGGCAATCGAAAAACGGATGGCTGTGCGGATGGAGGCATTCATGGTGTTCTCCGTCAATTCAACTCTGTTCTCTGTGCACCGAGAGCATCGCAAGTGCTCAGCAATATAATTTACCATAAACCAGTTGCGACCCCACCACCACGGCAGCGGCCGGCGGATGAGATGCAATAAGCTCGGCGACGGCATTCTCCGCCGACCGGGGCAGGGAAATTACCGGAAAAATCGCCATATCCGCCCGAAGGCCGGGGTGCAGCCGCCCTGCATTCAATCTCATGGCCGCAGCGGGCCATTGCGTCACCATCCGGAAAGGGTCGCCCATGGAAGGCTCGGCACGTCCTCACGGGCGCAGGCCGCCTCGGCGAGCAGGTTCAGGTCCGGTGTGCTCGCCGGCGAATCGGTCGCAATACACACCCGGATGCCGGCTTGAAGCATTTTCAGGCATGGATGCTCCGCGATGAGATGATGCCCAAAATAATGCCGCGTGCGGGGACACATGGCCACCGAAATCTGGCGATGCCCCGCCAGCAGCCTGATATCCGCATCGTCGGCGTAATTCACGTGGGCCAGAATCACGGGCTGATTCAATTTCAGCAATCCCCAATGTGCACC
>DAHWIP010000127.1:0-5941 GCA_027344975.1 Phycisphaerae bacterium | reverse complement strand
GAATTTCCCGGATGGCGTAAACGGGTTTGTGCTGAGATTCAAAATAGACCCGCGAGATGAGTTCCGCCAGCAGCCCCGTGGAAAAGAGCATCATGGCCATCATCAGCAGCATCGCACCGAGAATCAGCAGCGGGCCGTGAGATTCCAGAATCGACATGCCGCGAATCTTTTCAATCAGCAGAAACAGGCCGATCAGGGCGGAAAGCACAAAGGGCACCAGACCGATTTTTCCGAAGAAGTGGAGCGGCCGGGTGAGGTAGCTGTTGAGAAATTTGATCGTGAGCAGGTCCAGCATCACGCGAAACGTGCGGCCAATGCCGTAATTGGAGGGCCGATACGGGGCCTGAATATTTTTAATCGGTATTTCGGTGATGGTGGCGCCGGCCATGGCGGCGAGCGCGGGAATGAAGCGATGCGAATCGCCGTAGAGATTCAGATGATCGATCACATCCTTCCGGTAAGCCTTGAAGGTGGTGCCGAAATCGTGGATGTTGACGCCGGATATTTTGCGGATGAGCCAGTTGGCGGTCATGCTGGGGATGCGCCGCAGAAAAAGCCCGTCGACCCGTTTCTGCCTCCATCCGGACACCACATCGAACCCTTTTTCAATCTCAGCGACGAAGCGCGGGATTTCGTTGGGGTCGTGCTGCAGATCGCCATCCATCGCAATGACGATTTCACCGCGTGCGTAATCAAAGCCGGCGGCCAATGCCGGTGTCTGGCCGAAATTTCGCCGGAGTTTGATCAGCACGACATGCTTGTCCTCCGCGGCAATGCGGGCGAGCGCGTCGAAGGTGTCGTCGGTGCTGCCGTCATCGACGTAAATGATCTCGTAAGAGCGGCCCAATGCCTCAAAATTGCGGGCCAGCCCCTCGTGGAGTTCGCGCACCGAATCGCGCTCGTTGTACATCGGCACGACCATGGAGAACCATGGGACGCCGTCCGTATTCAGGTTTGTCGGTTGTTTTTCAACCACTGTCATCACGGGCTCCGCACGTATCGCCCATCGGCGATTCCGCATTTTAATCGAAAACGTTGCTGGTGGGGACTGTTACGGGTCGGGTGGAAAAATCAGGCGTTGGAGGATCGAAGCAGACCATCGCTGCCGGCGGCGGCAAGCAAGCGGGCGCATGCATCGCAAGCATTCGTTAAAAAGGAAGATGGCGGGATGTCACCGTGACATTTACCGCCATCTCTCGTATCAGGCAATTCTGAAACTAAAGGGGTATCAGGGGTATCAGGCTTTTTTCTTCAGTTCCGCCTTGACCACGGTTGCCAGTTGCTTGGGAGAGAAACCGATGATCTCATGTGCAACGCGCCCGTCGCGCCCGATGATAATTTCCGTTGGAAATCCCTGAATGCCGGAATCGTTGGCGATCGCCTGATTCCCTTGACTGCTGATATAAAGTTCAGGCCAGTTTTCATCGGGATGGGCTTTGACATAACTGATAATTTGTGCAGGTGTGGAGCCGACCGGTAAACCGATGACCCGCATACCGGCTTTTCGATATTGTTTGTAGAGCTTGGCAATGTACGGTGCCTCCTTGCGGCACCACGGACACCACGTACCCCAGAAATCAATCACAACAACTTTGCCACGCCAATGGTGAATATTGAAATGCCCACCACCAACAAGAGGCCCACTGAGACTGACCGGCTTGCCGCGATTGGATGCTGCTGCTCTGGCGAGCGGAGTGGGCGACGGAAAGAATCCGGAAGCCACGACTATTGCGACGACCAGCGAGCAGGAAAGAATCCATGCTGAAATAATGTTTCTGCGCAGAACACGTTTCATAAACCACCGATTCCTCTAAAAAGACATCCTAAAAGCGAACCACCACGCACTACTCTCATATTGTAGCCGACAAACGTTATTTCTCACATAAATTTTCCGCTTTTCGGCGCGTGTATCAAAATAGGGCTGAAGTTGGTTCGAAATCGATTCAGCCAGGCCATGATTCGCGTTTAGGGATATTTAAGGAGACTGGGCGGACAGCAGATGAAAAACGCCCCTACTCCACCGAGTACACAGAGCCCTAAAGTCCCAGCCCCCGGCAGGCCGCCTCGCGCATAATGTCCACCGGTGCCGGAAGACCGGTAAACGCCTCAAATTGCAACGCCCCCTGTCCGACCAGCATGTTCACACCTTCAATACAGACGGCGCCGCGATCCGCAGCCCACTGCAGCAGTTTGGTCCGGCGCGGATTGTAGATCGTGTCCATCACGATGGTGCCCGGTCGAAGGGGAAGCGTGTCAGGTACGGGCATATCGTCGGTATGAGGGTGCATGCCGACGGGAGTGCATTGGATGATCGCATCGACGTCCCGCACCTCCAGATCACCCAGCGAAGCCGCCATGCATTCTCGACCGCAGTTGCGGATTTGCGTGGCAAGGCTTTCGGCCCGCGGCAAACTCCGATTGTAAATCGTCAGTCGGCAACCATGGTCGGCCAGTATCGAAGCGAGACCGGCAGCGGCACCCCCGGCGCCGATGATCGCCATATGGCGGCCATTGAGATCAGCGGCCGTCCATCCGGCCCCATCCAGCAGTGCAGTAAGCCCGCCCGGCGCATCGGTATTCATGCCAATGGGCTTGGCGCCGGAAAATAGAATAGTATTAATCGCCCCGACATCCCGGCCCCGAATTTCACCTCCAGCGGCCTTGACAAACCGGCAGGCATTTTCCTTGTGCGGAATGGTGACACTCAGCCCGCGCAGGTGCAATCGCCTATCCGCCCGAAGACGTTTTATCGTCCGTTCAAATGCGCTAAATTCGCCCGGCAGAGGAAATCGCACATATACGCCGGGAAAGTCGGCCGCATGCATCGCGGCATTGTGCATATGAGGAGATACGGACTGGGCCACCGGAAAGCCGATGAGACCGAACACGGACCAATCCGGGCGCTGTGCTTTGAGGCGATAAATGTCAACAAGTTCCGTCACCAATGGCTGGCCCGGCGCCGTTGATGCACCGCCCCGCAGTACACCGAAGGTGAATGCGGCACCATACTTGCCCGCCAATGTGCGGGAAATCATCCCGTGCTCTCCCATCGCCAGGAACACCCCCTGCAGATGCGGATAAGCCTTCAGCGATTCATACAATTCCAATGCATCGAGCGCGTCTTCAACCCCCGATGCGGTGAAGGCGATCTTGGCGACACTCGCTTCAGGATGGGTGGCGATGGCCGAGAGTATCGCTGCGGGATTTTCCGGGCGACGGTCAAAATGATGACTGGATAGGATTAATTTCGGGCGACGGTCGCGTTCCAGCGATCGGTAATGGTGGGTGATCGGTGGGCAGTCCGTCCATGTTTTGAGTTCCAGATCCAGAAACTCGGGGTGATACTTGATGGCGGTCCGGATCAGGGCCAGGCGGGTCAGCTCGTCGCCAACAAATTTTCCGCCCTCCCAGGTCGGGCGCACGGTTAAAATCCATGGAATACTTCGCACCTTGGCGTCGGCGAACAGGGCGTCCACCATGGACGGCGTAGCTTGATCCATACGCCATTCGATCAGGTCAGCGCCCGCTTGAACGGCGGCGACGGCGATTTTTGCATCCGCTGCCGCATCGCTGAGCATGATGGGAACCGCTATGCGCGTTGAGGTTGTCATTTTTTCGATCCCGCTTTTTTGCCTGCCGCCTTTTCGCCTGTCCTGCCGTCAGCCTTCGTTGCCTTGGCTTTTTGCGGCGCGGGGGAGGCGGAAACTGATTTGCCTGAACTGAGGGGGTTTTTGTGGATCAGTAATTTAATCTCGGCAGAATCTTTGGATGCGCCTGCCTCCAGCAGCTTGAGCACTTGCAGATTGACCGTATCCCATGGGCGGCCGTCGGGGGCATCCTCTTTTGGGGTTTCCAATATCTTCGGCAGCGATTTAAGGCGCGGATGGCGCACGATCACCGAAAATGCGTCCAGACCGATCATTCCGCGCCCGATGTGGGCGTGCCGATCCACCCGGCTGGCGAGAGGTTTGAGGCTGTCGTTGAGATGCATGGCGGCGAGGCGGTTCAGACCGATGACGCGATCAAATTCGTCCAGCACCCGTCCAGTGGATTCGGCCGTTTGCAGATCGTATCCCGCGGCGAAGATGTGTGCGGTATCCATACACACCGCCACTCGGGCGGGATGCTCAATAGCGGCGATGACATCGCGAATGTGTTCAAAGCGGTAATTCAGGCTTGCCCCCTGGCCGGCGGTGGTTTCCAGGCAGAGCAGCGTGCGGGCATCGGCTTTGGCCAGCACGGCGTTGATGGATTCGATCAGGCGGGCGATCCCGGTCGCTTCACCCGCGCCCCCGTGCGAGCCCCCGTGAGTTACCAGTGCGAAAATGCCCAGGCGATCACACCGTTCCAATTCGGTAGCCAGTGCATCGACGCTTTTCTGCCGCAGTTCAAGATCGTCGGCAGCTAAATTAATCAGATAGGAATCATGGGCGACGATGCGGTCAAAATGGAGGCGCTGGGCGTGCTGCCGAAATAGCTCGACGCCTGCCGATTCCAATGGCGGGATTCGCCACTGCTGCTGGTTGCGGGTAAAAACTTGGACGGTATCCAGCCCCAGCGATTCTGCTTCGAGCAGGGCCCGCTCCATGCCCCCCGCAATGGATAAGTGCGATCCGTACATAGGTTTCCAGTATCGCCTTAAACCGCGGAAGCGACAATGACGCGGGGGGTATCAGGAACACGAGGCGGGGCTGGAAAAAGGTTAAATCGAGGATGCAATTTGCGGCGGGCTTGGTGATGGCGCATGACGCATGACGGACCATGACGCTGGTTTCCGTATAAGCATAAACATTTGCCTCATATAGCGTCATCGGGAAAGTGGCGTCATGCAGCGTCACGGCGTCACAAAACCCGCATTATTTTGCGAATAACGCCACTTGCCGTGACACACCGGCGGCTGCCATTTTGGCATTGCAAGGCGCCGCGTGGCGCGCGGACTCATGCCTGTGGCACGAGGCAGTCTGCGTTTTCCCACACCAAGACAGAGGAAGCTACCTCGTCGTTAAATCTGATACCCTTCGCAGCGCTACCGCCGGCAAGCCGGCGGCTATCTGGCATTACGCCGCCCGTCCTCTGCGTTCCCCTGCGCCCCCTGCGGTTAAATCCGTTTCTCTCCTCTCCCCTGTGGTTGGCGGCTGTCCACCACGATGGCCACCGGCGGATAAATCCACCGGTTAGCCCAGCTTTCGCACTTTGTATCTGATTTGCGGAATTTTTAAGATTTTTTCGGCCTGGTTGCAAGATAATGCGGTTTTTACCCCCAAAGTGCGAAAGTTGGGTTAGGAGAAGATTTCGGCTCGCGCGGGTGTAACCTGCGAAGCAGGCCGACATGCGCACGCAAGTGGTGGCCGGCGTTGCGTGGCGTGCCTTCAGGCTGATGAGCCGCCGCGGTTGAAGGCATCGACTACGGCCTGGTACACGTAAGCGTTGGGGGCGTAGCGGCGTCGGAACGGCTCCCCATCGAGCCCCAGCGCGTCGCTGATGGCTGCGGCAACGGCCGGGCTGCGCGACATCCCCTGATGGCAATGCACCACGATCGCGCCGACGGTTGCCGCATGCTTGTGTACAAAGTCGCGAATTTGATCGGCCTGGGCGGGTGTTATCAATTTGATATGCGGCGGCAAAACAAAATTGTCCGACGGCTCGGCATCATGAAAGGTGAGAAACAGCACATCCCGCAGGCCGGATTGCGGCTTGACCTTCGCGTGCTTTTTGCGGGGGTCGCTGATGGAAATGACCACGTAACTGGTGCGTATTAAAATGCCGCGTTCGATTTCTTCGCGGTCGAAAACGTGAATTTCCATCTGGTTAGGCCCCATTGTGCCATCTCCGCAGTTGCGACTCGCGTACCTATGATGGCACATTGCTATTCCCAACCTCCGCCGCCTGACTGCTTCCATCCGCAACATCTGGCGGGGGTCCCTCCATGATGTACCCCATG
>DAHWIP010000126.1:0-5941 GCA_027344975.1 Phycisphaerae bacterium | reverse complement strand
GGCGAACGGCAATCGCAGGCGACACAGTTGATTTAGGAGGGTTCAGCCAATTTGTGCATGGCCGCGACGGTGCGAACCCCCGAACTACAACACTGGGAATCGAGTTCGGCGCGAAAACGGCGAGGCCCAGCGATCAGGCCTCGCTAGAAGTGCTGATCGGCGAGTCATGCGGCAACGCTCCGCGGATCGCGACCGTCACGCTCAGGGCGGACCTGGGGACGGTGGTTCTGAATTCAGACGAGACGGGGGGAAGCCTCTTAGTCAAGAGCCTGGATTTCGACTCTGATCCTGCGGGACTTTGCGGGCGATTCCTTAAAGTTCGCATCGCACAATGCTGCAGGCGTAGCAGGCCGCCGCCGGACGACCGCGATCTGGGGAAGATGTTCGACCTTTGTCGTGCGCTTATAAAAGATGGCAGCTTTAAGGCCAAGATGGTGCGCAATTTGCCGAGTGTGAGCGCTAATCCGGGAGGATTTTCCCATGAGCTGTGGGAATTCATCGTCTCAAGAATCGACCCTGTGGCCCCGTTCAGGGGGTTAAAGAGGGGCGTGTCGGCTGAAGAAATAGCCACCGACTTCGTGCGACAAGTCGCCATGAACGTCATGTGGCCCCCGGTTTCCAATTATCGGCAGTTATTGGATCGCCTGCGCTATCTCGGCCCGCTCCGGTCATACCCCGAACGGGATTTTGCCTACGCCTCCGCTAGGGGTCCCAATTGGACCGCAGGCGGCGGCGACTCTTGGGAGCGCCTTGTGCGGGACCCCGAGCTGCGGGGGGCGGTAAATTCGTGGCTCGGGTCGGGGTTCATGAAAACGCCCTACGAACTCCGCGCGACGAGCCACTACTCCCTGGAAACGATTCAGGCGGCTATCGAGGAGTACTCGCCCGCAGTGCACGAATCCGGCCAAGGGCGAGGCGCGTCGGGGGATACGGGGCTGACCCCGGAAAAGAAAAAGGCCGAAGCGCCTGACACAGAAATAGCGCGCCGGCTTGATGCGCAAAAGGTGGGGACCACTGTCAGAAGTCTAATCCTATTCGACAAAGCGCGGGGAGTGGGAGTCAGTCACCGCGATGTTGGCATCGGCGTAAGTCAGGTGCTACCGGTGCTCGCGGCCGCGTACGGGTCAAAGGATAAGCTTTGGGCCATTGAGCAGCCGGAAATTCACCTGCACCCCGCGCTGCAGTCGGAGCTTGCCGACGTTTTCATTGAATCCGCCAAGACCCTCGGTAATACTTTTGTGCTCGAGACACATAGCGAACACCTCATCCTGCGTGTTATGCGCCGCATTAGGGAAACCAACAAGGGCATGCTTCCGCCGGGGAAACCTCCCCTGACACCCGGTGATGTTGCAGTCCTTTACGTGGAGCCACAAAAGGACGGAAGCGTGGTACGGGAACTGCAGCTTGCCGAAGACGGATCCCTTCTTGACGCTTGGCCAGGCGGCTTCTTCGAGGAGGGGTTCCGCGAGCGTTTTGGCTGACCGGGAGCAATCGTGTTATTTGAATACGCCATTACCCCCGAGGTCTTCGATGCAGCTTCACTCTGCGCTGACGAGGCCGCCGCCCGGTGCCTGTTGGACTTATTGCACGGGATAAGCAAACACGGAATGATCGCGTCCTTGGATCCTGAAATTTGGCTGAATAGCGTGACAGGGGCAATAAAAAAGATGCCGCCGGAATCGCGCGACCGAGAAAACCTTAGGAGGTGCCTTGAGAGGCTCATGGACACGAACCGTTTGGTGGGGGAGCGAACCCAGACGGGGGGCGAAAAACGACAGGAAGGCGATTGGCTGGCGGCAATATTAACCATCCACAAGAAAATAAAGTTCCACGCCATTGTCGTATCCTCACCAAAATTGGTTACACCGGGCAGGAATGACGCGCCAATCCTTGCTCTCAAAGACATTTTGGACGACAACCTATTCCGCGTCGCGGACAAGACAACAAAGCTCGTGAGGCGGACCGTCGGCGACGTGCGGGCGGCCCTCGCACCGGTGCTGAGGCACGCAAAAAAAATAACTCTTATAGACCCGCACATCCAGCCCGGCGAGGAACGGTGGGATCGCCTGTTCCGCATAATCAACAGCCTCGCTGGCCCCGAGGAAACCCGCAACGGGTGGCGGGTCGAACTGGTCGTAAACGCGGGTGCCCGGCTTTCGCCCGATTTAAGGAAATGGAGGGAGGCGCTCAACAGTCTCCTGTCGGCCAGATTCCGCGTCACAGTGAATATCTGGTCCGCACCTACGGGCCTACTTCGGGCGCACGATCGATGTATTATCACAAACCAATGTGGTATTTCCTGCCCCGGCGGCTTGGAAAGCCATCCCGATGCCGACAGGGTCGTCGAGAAACATGATTGGGCCCTAATGGACGAGGATGCTATCAACGAGCGAAAACAGCTTTACGATCGCAACTCCAGCCCGTACAACCTGGTGGACTCGATCCAGTTTTCGCCGAATCCGAAACGCGGGGCCACGCTGGCCGAACGATTGCCGGACTGACAGCCCCTTCCAAGAAAGGCAAGTGTAACCAGTCTCAACAGGCTGCCTATGGACGGACAACTAAAACCTCCCGGCCAAGCCCCAATAAATCAGTAGTCCACCCCGCCCAGAGCGCTGCGGCCCACACGAGTGAAATGCAAGGGGAAGCGGTTACGGCGTTAATCGAGACCAAGTTCCGCTCATTTTTGAGGAAATGGGATGCGGCGGCAAGGCCGTCTTCCACCGGGTTATTGGTTTTGTTGTGGGCTGGCCCGCTGACAAAGGCCTCGTACAGTAATAATACCTGGCCGCTCGACGGTGGCCGCTACCACCAATTCGTCGTGATGGCTATATTATTGGCCCTCTGCCCCACCGCCTGCCTGACTCCACGCAATATCCATGCGGCCTGATGGATGCCCTACGTCGTTACCGCCGCCCCGGCTGGCGCTGACCAGGGGCGATTTCCTTCGCCTGTGCGAGCAGAGCTGAGAGCGGCCTTATTTGCAGGAACAGGAAGGAAACACGGGGCCTCGATGCCCAAGGCCGCGCTCGCCCCCGCCATCAGATCCCTGGCAATCCTGTTAACCATCCTGCAAATGCAACGTGACATAATTGGTGGCCTGGCGCGCGGAACCGGACCCAACCGCCCCCACCCGAAGTTGTTTTGTTTGGTCGAGCCAACATCGCAGGCGTAAATAAAGCGCGTGTGTATATTCTGCACCCCAATTGGCAATCCACCGGACATCGCGCGGCTTTTCGGCGTAACACCCGACTCAAAATCAGAAATTCCGACGACTGACGCTCCAAGTTGAATATCAACCATTGCGCCTGCCTCCGCACGCTTTCGCCAATAGTCTCGGTCTTCAGCATCCAGAAACGTGAAAGACAGGTTAGCCCGTCCTTTTTTATCTGGTGCGGCATGCCGCATCCGGCAGTCCCGGCCATCCACGCGGAGAATAATTTCCGCGCAATTCTCCACCTGCCTGCGCAGTTCCGATTTGGAATACCACCATTGATTATTTTTCGCCATTTCGCGGGTCATCGCATTCTCCTTTACTTGGCAGCAGAATACTTGGGTGGCTTCGCGCTGTCCAACGCTGTCGTCAGGGCGTTCGACCGCCCGAATTTCATTGCGATTCTTGGCGCGCTTAGCAAGGGACGTCTGTTGCAAACTTATTGTGGTAAAAATCTTTTGCACCCGCTCCCACACCGGCCGCCTACACCACGATACAGACCGCGCCCTCCGCATGTTGCGCATCAGGACTGTTGGCCGCCCAGCCGCGTGTTGTCGCGTTGCCCGGCAGGCTTTGGCTCATCGAAAACTGCTTGGGAAATGCCAGCGGCAGTCCTGTCAATGCCGCCACCAGCGCATCAGCGCGATCATACAGCGGCTTGGATTCCTTGACCTCTCGCACGCCATGTTGCAGATATTCCTCCACCGCCGCCACTTCCGGGGCTATCGCTCCGGTCGGATTGCGGTTCAATAATTGTTGCACCGCTGCGGCCAGCTTGCCTTGCCGCAATGCCTCAACGGTTAATGTGGGAAAACACTCCCGCACAATCGGCGATTGCTGCGCCAGCATCCGAGCCTGCAGGCCGTTGGCCAGTGCGTCCAACCAATCCGCCGCTGTAGGAGATGGAAAGAGCGCGCCAAGAAACGCCTGCATTCCATAAAGCAGCCAATTCCATTGGTTGTTGTGGGCTTTCCCGCAGGCGATGGAGGGCGTCATCTGGAATGTCACATTGGGAAATCCAACGCGCTCGCACAGTCGGCCATGCCCCAACGTGTTGCGGGAAAACGCGCTGGGGGAATCAATAAAAATGCCCCGGATGACCGAGCCATCGGCAAGGTATGAATTGAGTTGCGCCCTTAGTCGCAGGGCGTTGGCCCGTGCTGAAACAAAAGTGGCCACCGCCAGACCGGCAATATCGCCGCGCTGTAAGAAGTCATTAAGAACATCTGTATCCGGGAGCTGCTGGGCATAGCGCAAGCATGTCGAGATGATCCGCTCAATTCCGTTGCCGTCCCAATACAAGGCACAGATCATCATCCCCTTTTTCCAGCCGCCAATGTCAATACCGATATAAACTTCATCGACGCCGGAGCGCCTGCCCGCGGCATACATCTGCCCGACGGTCAGCGGCGCAAGGGTGGCCGCTGGTTTGGGCACTTCAGTTGGCAATCCACCGGACATCGCGCGGTTTTTCGGCGTAACGCCTGGATGAAAATCAGAAATTCCGACCACTGTTTCTCCAAGTTGAATATCAACCATCGCGCCTGCCTCCGCACGCTTGCGCCAATAGACGCAGTCTTCCGCATCCAGAAACGTGAATGATTGGGTCGTCCGCCCGTCTTTAGCCGGTGCGGCATGCCGCATCCGGCACGCCCGGCCATTCACGCGGAGAATAATTTCTGAGCAGTTCTCAACCTGCCTGCGCAATTCCGATTTGGAATACCACCACTGATTGTCCTTGGCTTGTTCAAAAGGCATCGCTTTCTCCTGACACATAACACACAAATAGGGCAGCGCATCGTTAAATGCGCTGCGGCTCACGGGCTTTCTCCATGCAAGTTTTCCACCGCCGCCGCCGCCGCCAGCACGCTGGCACGCAGTTCCGGCGGGCTTAGCACTTCCACCTGCCCGCCCCAGGAAAGCACATGCCGCTGCACGGCATATAAAGCGCTGGTGGTAAATTCAACAATCAATCTTCCCTGCTTATCATTGCGGACGGCCTGATTTTTTGTCCAGAAAAAGTCTTGTCCACCGGAGGTTCCCTCGGCGGTAAAGCGCAACTTGACCCTGGAGCGTCGGGCTTTGCTCTGGTGGGCGTCCACGGATTCCTCAAGGTATTCGTCCAGACTGAATTTATCGCGCACGTTGAATGTTTCCTCCAGTGCCTCGGCGGAGATGATGCGCGGAAAATAAAACGTGCGAATATCGCCCCGCAGATGATCCCAACCCACCAGATACCACTCCCTGTTGCGAATCACGATGCCGTAGGGGTCCACCTTGCGCGTGCGTACCGCGCCGTCGCCGGCGGTGCGATACACCATCTGTAATATCTGACTGAGTTGCAGGCCATAGCAAATCTGTCTCCAGACATCGCCATTGATGGTTCGCGTGGGCGGTCCCTCAAACCGCATTTTCTCCGCCAGCATCAGGTGCTCACGGCGCAACTGGGGTGGAAATGCTTCGACGATGTTGTTAAGCGTTTTAAGTAGATTGTCATACAGCGGCGTTGGTTTAAACTGCTCCACGGCTTGCCGGGCTATCAGTAGCACCAGATGCCTCTCCGGCCCGACATGGGCGATGGTGAGATCCGCCACACTCCCGCGGTAAAACCAGCTCTGTTTGGCCTTGTCAAACTCCAGTGGCAGACCTTGCTGATCACGCATGAATTCCAGATCACGGCGAATGGTCCGTTCGCTAACCTCCAATTCCCTGGCCAGATAGCCGGCG
>DAHWIP010000125.1:0-5945 GCA_027344975.1 Phycisphaerae bacterium | reverse complement strand
CTTCGATGCCGGTCTGGCGGATGAGTTGGGAAGACGCTTTGCGCCCAAATTGATTGCAGTGCCGGTGCGACTATAATCTCGGGGTTGGTTGAGGAATCCTGACGCCATGATTTATTTCGGATCCCAGAGGCGCTCGCGGTTGGAAACGTACGAGCAATTTCGCCAGCGATTGCTGGACGAAACCAGCGCTTTTATCGAGTGGGGGCTCAAAAACCCGCATCGCGTGCCGCGGATTCCAACCCATCAGGTCGGCCTGGGGCAGTTTTCGCAGCGGATCAAAACGGTCTTCTGGAATTATGTCTTTGAGCAGGAATTTGAACCGCCGGGTTTCTGATCGGCGTCATTGAGCAAAGGCAACATACATTATGCAGTTCACCGCCCGCATTGCACGTTTTGAGCGCCGTCGTCCCATGATCCTCGTATTTTTGTGTCTGATTTTCGCGGCCCTCTTCGCATGGGATGGGTTTGTCAATTGGCCCGGCCACGATGATCGTATGGTGCATCGCATGCAGCATTCCACCAGCGTTGATGCTCGCTACAAGAAAATGCTTGCGACATGGCCCGGCTGGAATCACGCCACTATGGCGGAACGCGCTCATTACGACCACATCGTCCATCTGCTCAATTTCTCCGGTTGGCATACCGTCACCGATATCGAAAACCAGCGCTGGATTGCTCTGGGTATCGGCGTCGTGGCCGCTTTCGGGGGCTTGTGGTGGTGGCGGGTGAGCCGACGGAAGATCGTTGCCGACGATTCAGGCGTGACCCTCAGCAGCGGCCAGCGAATCACCTGGAATCAGATCAAACGCATCGATAACCGTAATTGGATTTCGCAGGGGATTGTGGATATTGACTATGAGCTGTCCGCAGGAAACATCAAGACGGCCCGTTTCGATTCGCTGATATTTGACGATCTCGGCCCACTCCTCAATTCGGTGGCCGAGCATGCTCCACATGCGGAGATGATCAATCCTCCGGACTTTGAATCTCAACCAATCTGATGTTGCCGGCCAAATTCAGGGCAGCGGGGACAGCGTTACCCACCCATTTTTTCAGCGGCATTCTCGATATCTCTCAATTCGTTGCGACAGGGTCGTGGCATTTTCGGCCCATCTCAACCCACCGTTACAACCTTCGTAACTTTGTTATGATGTCGCGCTATAGCGGTTCAGGCATCTCCCCGCTGGCTCAATAAATCCCTGCGGGATCCCATGGCAGGAGCGTGGTCAATGAAATCTAAATTACCCCGTCGTGATGTATTAAAATTCATGCTGCTCGCATCGGCGGGCGGTCTGGTTCTGCCGGGCAACGCTCCCTCCGCGTCGGCGGCAGAACTCCCCACCGGGCAGCCGTTTTCCCATCCGCACCGGATCCGCTACGACGGGAAATCCTTATTCGTCGAAGATAAACCTTTTTTTCTCTGCAGCGGATGTTTCCATTATTATCGCTGTCCCAAACCGATGTGGCGTACCTGCGTAGCGACCAGGATCATCACGGCAAAGGGATCGGGCCGGAGCAGATCAACAGCCTCACCCAGTTCTGCATCGAGAACGGCGTGACCATAATGAATTATTACATGCTCTTCGGTGGGACCAATTTCGGACCCCGACCCGGACGCCGCATCTGCTTTCGTGGCACCGCATGGAGTTTTCTCTCCCGCCCGTGAATCCAGACATCTGGCTGCCGTGGTGCCTTAAAATTCAAGCCGTTGGAACGGGCTTCATTTACCTCAACGGGCACACTTACGGCCGCTTTTGGCAGGATGGCGGACAGCGAGAATATTACCTTCCCGAATGCTGGCTTAACCCGCACGGAAAAGGTAAAAACGTTATTGCCTTGTGCCTGCGGGCCGTGGACAAACCGGCGCAAATCCTCTCCGCCTCGGTTGTGCCATACAAGGTATATGCAGAACGCCGCCGATCGTAATCGCCGGGCTTGGGTCGCTCGATCGTGCCGGCGGACCGACATACGCAGCTGGTGTGTGATTCAAAACAGTGCACCGAGCTTGATGACTTCCGGCGCCGGTTCCGATTCGTCGGCAAGATTGGCCTCATGTTCAAGCAATGCCTTCTTGAGTTCCGGTCCCCAATGGTAGCCGCCGATCCGCCCGTCGGATTGAATCACCCGATGGCACGGGATCAAGACGGCAATGGGGTTGGCGCCGCAGGCCTGGGCAACCGCTCGCGAGGCATTGGGCATCCCGCATGCGCCCGCAAGCTGTTTGTAAGTAATGGTTTTTCCGTACGGAATTTTCAGTAACTGAGTCCAAACCTGCTCCTGAAACGGCGTGCCGATGGCGTGCAGATTCAATCGCGACGGTTCGCTGCGGGTTTCAATGTGGCGGACGATCTGCTTGAAGTCCCGCCGCTGGGAAGCTGATGCCGTCACCAGCAGAGGCGGACCCGCATATGCGCTGATGATGGCACGAATCGGAGCCTCATTTCGACCAAATCCTAGATATATCAATCGTCCCTCGAAATATCCCCCCATGATCGGTCCAAACCGAGATTCCATGCACACCGTGTAAACCATCGGACATTCGATGATCAAGTCCATAAATTCTCCTTGAAAAATACGACCCGGCCTGGATCGTCGGCTAATCCAGGAATGTTCGCATATCAATGGCGTCAATTTCTGATTCCGTCAATTCGCGATCCATCCGCCTTGAAGCCGCCTTCAAGCTCCGCCGAATGCCTGATTTGGAAACCTCGCCATCATCCGTCGGCAAAAATCCGAAAACCCTCAACCAGAATTCCGTATCAGCTGCTGACGGTGTCGGCATTCTTTTGGCAGCCGGTTCCTGTGTCCTGTTCTCCTGTCGCCGATGCGAGTAAACTTGCTGAAGAAATGTACCGCAATGGAGCGTTCGCACGCCGAGCTTTTCCGCCCGCGACCGCAGTTGCCGATCATCCGTTACCACACAGATATCCCGCCGTCCCGTTGATGCTTTACATAATGCAATAATGGCATCATCGGCAGAGCGGCCCCGCCCCGCCCATTTCAACTCAATCGCTTCGTAATCGCCAGCCTGCGGCTCCTGCGGTTTACGAACGCCATCCATTACCAGAGTGAGTTTCATCCCACGGCATACACTGCAAAATTGGTTCAGGGACAGGCCCGTCACTTTACCGCGGCGACCGGCTGCCGCGTGCATGAGGTTGTAGGCATCGACAATTAACATCCCGACACCCTTCTCGCGTGCTACCGCGTTTGCTTCTCTACCCCGTCCTGATAGACCACGCGCCCCTGCAGCACCGTCATTTTGATTCTTCCGTGCACCTTTCGGCCTGCAAATGGGGTGTTGCGTGATTTCGATTTAAACCGCGCCGGATCAATCGTCCATTCTTCATCCGGATCAAATACGGTCAGGTCCGCCCATCCACCCAACCTCAGCGTTCCGACGTTTTCCTGTTGAATAACCCGGGCTGGATTCACAGTCATCAAAGCGATCATTTTCGGCAGGGAGATATGCTTGCGCCGCACCAGCGCCTCAAGATAGAGGGGAAAGGCCGTCTCAAGCCCCACGATACCGAAGGGTGCACGATCAAATTCCTGTTCTTTTTCCTCGCGAGCATGCGGTGCATGGTCCGTGGCAAGCACCTCAATCGTGCCATCCGTCACCCCGGCGATGCAGGCGTCCACATCCGCCTGTGTACGCAACGGTGGATTCATCTTGGTATGGGTGTCATATTCGGCGCAGGCCTCTTCAGTCAGCAGCAGATGGTGCGGAGCCACCTCTGCGGTAACACGCTGTTGATTGGCTCGCGCCTGCCGCACCAGTTCCACCGCGCCCGCCGTGCTGATGTGCTGAACGTGATACCGCGCTCCGATGGTGCGGTTCAGGATCAGGTCTCGGGCGATCATCAATTCTTCCGCCGCCGCCGGAAGACCCGTCAGTCCCAGCCGATTGGCCGTCAGGCCCGCATTCATCGGCCCGCCCGAAAGCGTCGGTTCCTCGCAATGTTGGCTGATAAGCCCGTCGAACATCTTGACATACTGAAATGCCTTGTTCATCACCGCCGCTGATCCGACTCCCACACCATCATCGCTGAAGCCGACCGTACCGGCTTCATGCATGAGGCGGAGTTCCGCCAGTTCTTTCCCCTCTCTCCCTTTCGTGATGGCACCAAACGGCAGCACCCGGCAAAGGTCCGCCCGCCGAGCCTGGTTCAGGACAAATTCAATCTGCGCCGGATCATCCAATGCGGGATTGGTATTCGGCATGCAGCAGACCGTGGTGAAGCCGCCAGCCGCCGCCGCCGCCGCCCCGGTGGCAATCGTCTCTTTATGCTCCTGGCCCGGTTCGCGAAAATGAACATGAATATCAATAAATCCGGGTGACAGGTACTGACCCTTAAGATCAACCACCTTCGCTTTCGGCGCATGGCCTTTAAGGCCGGTTCCGCATTGAGCGATCCGGCCGTCCACCACCAGCAGTTCTTCCTCCCGCGGACGAGATCGGTCAGGGTGAATCAATTTCCCGTTGGTAAATAATGTCGGTCTGCTTTCCATCGCCGTGACAGTATAGCCGATGCGGCTGGACCTGACGCGGATATCCCGGGAAGACTTAAACGGCGGCAGGTTCGGCCGCAAACTGGCTCTCGCAGATTCGCCGATATCCGGCACAGGTTGAGAGCAGATCCGCGTGCGTGCCCAGGCCGATGATCCTGCCATGATCCAGGCAGACGATGATGTCAGCCCCCACAATGGTGCTCAGGCGATGGGCAATGACGAATGTCGTGCGACTGCGCATAAAGTCCTTCAGCGCCAGATTAATCTTCTGTTCGCTATCCGCATCAATCTGGCTCATCGCCTCATCGAGCAGCAGAATCGCCGGGTTACGCAATATCGCACGTGCAATCGCAATTCGCTGCCGCTGCCCGCCGGAAAGCCGTACGCCCGATTGGCCCACGAGTGTGTTGTATCCTTCAGGTAACTGCGAAATAAATTCGTCCGCGTAGCTCTGCCGGCTGGCCGCCAGCACGGCATCACGATTGGCGTGTGGAGTGGCGTAGGCAATGTTATTGTAAACCGTATCCGCAAACAAAATGGTATCCTGAGTCACCAATCCGATCTGCTTTCGCAGCGACCGCAGCGACACACCTGCAATATCCGTTGAATCGATGAGGATTCGTCCGGCGGTGGGGATCAGCAATCGCGGAATCAGTGAAAGCAGGGTGGATTTGCCCGATCCATTGGCGCCGACAATCGCCGCGGTCTGTCCCCGGCGCACGGTGAAATGAATATCCTGCAGCACCGGCTCGGGTGAACCTGCATACGCAAAATGCACCCCTTCAAACGTGATCTCTTTCGAAAGCGGTGGAAGTGCTGGCAATGGTACGGCGGAGCTTTCCTCCACCGGTTCATCAATAATTTCAAAAATCCGTGTGGCCGACGCATTTGACTGCTGCAATTTTGAATTCACATCCGAAAGCTTCCGGAGCGGTTCGAAAATGGCCGCAAAACAGGCCAGCAGAAAGATGAACGAATCGCGATTGATGGAATGGCTCAGCACCAGCTTCGCAGCAATCAGCACGGGAATGCAACCGAGCACGATGGTTAGCGTTTCGATCGTGGGGCGGGAAAGCGAGGTGTAGTGCGCCAATCGCGCCTGCTGGTCGTAAAGGTATCGATTGACCTTGCTGAAGCGTCGTCGTTCATATCCCTGCCCGTTATGAGCCTTGACGATACGCACACCCAGCAATGTTTCGCTGATAATCCCCAGCATGTCCGACCATTTTTCCAGCCCCTTCCGGCTGGCTCGCCGCATCCGCTTGGAGAATTTGCGGATGATCACACCGATGATCGGCAAGATCACCATCGTGCCGACGCATATCCGCCAGTCAATGAGCAATGCCACAATGCCCACCGCCAGCGCCTTCATCGGTTCCAGCATCGTCTTGCCAAGCAGCGTGGTAAGCCCCTCGGTAAGTGTATTGGTATCC
>DAHWIP010000124.1:0-6009 GCA_027344975.1 Phycisphaerae bacterium | reverse complement strand
CGATGGTGATTCATGGAGAATTGAATATCCCGGTCATCGGCGTTGCCAAATCGGGTATGACCATCGATGCGCTCAGGAATCGCATTCACAGCAGTCTCGTCGAACACGCTTCAACCTGCGACGAGGGTGCGTTCCATAAATTGTGCGACCGGCTCAGCTACGTCGATGGTGATTACAAAGACCAGAAAACGTATGAACAGCTTCGGCAACTCATTGACGGGGCCAGGCACCCCCTTTATTACCTCGCTATTCCTCCCAGTATGTTTCCCGTAGTGGTTGACGGGCTCGCCAAGGCCGGTTGCCATCGGGGGGCCCGGATTATGGTGGAAAAGCCGTTTGGACGTGATCTGAAATCCGCCATTTCTCTCAATGAAACGCTCCATCAGCATTTTCCGGAATCATCCATATTCCGCATTGACCATTATCTCGGTAAGGAGCCGGTACAGAATATTCTCTATTCCCGCTTCGCCAATACCTATCTGGAGCCGACATTTAATAGAAACTATGTATCGCATGTGCAGATCACCATGGCCGAGGAATTCGGCCTGCAGGGGCGCGGGCGATTTTATGAAGAAGCGGGGGCCATCCGCGATGTGATTCAGAATCATATGCTCCAACTCGTGGCATGCCTCGCCATGGAGCCACCCTCCCGCCCCAATCCGGAAGATCTTCGCATCGAACGGGCCAAATTGCTGCGCACGATCCGCCCGCTTTCCACTGAAGATGTGGTTCGGGGACAATTTCGTGGCTATCGCGAGGAAGATGGCGTCAGCCGCGATTCACGCGTTGAAACCTTCGCCGCCGTGCGACTTTGGATCGATTCGTGGCGTTGGGCAGGCGTCCCCTTCTTCATACGCACCGGAAAATGTCTCCCCATGACGTGCACGGAGGCGACCGTTGTCTTCAAACGCCCGCCTCAAAATGTCTTCGGTGAGGAGGACCTCGGCCGGCCCAATTACCTCCGCTTTCGGCTCAATCCGCAGGTGGTTACCGCACTGGGCACCCGCGCCAAGGAGCCGGGTGAGGGTATGATCGGGCGCGATGTGGAACTCGTCGCACAACGCCATGCTCAGCAGGAATTGGAGCCATATGAGCGATTGCTTATCGAAGCCATGAAGGGCGATTCCGCTTACTTTGCCGATCAGGCCGGCGTCGAGGAGGCATGGCGCGTGGTTGATCCCGTGCTCGACCAACATCACACGCCGCTCCGATCTTACGAAAAGCATACCTGGGGCCCGTCGGAAGCTTATCAATTAATAAGTTCCTACGGCATCTGGATTGATCCCGGGACCGAGCCCGACTGTGATTAACTGCAATCGAATAAAGTAAATGACCACGCTTCGGCTTCCGCCGCAGGGCGTAGGCGCCGGGTTTTCAGAAATAACAGCCGTGTCGCCCTGCCGTCATGGTGCCTTGGTAATGAACAGGCTGTTCAGAATGCTGTTGCCGTCCACCTTTTCACCGCTCAGGGCCATGGCCAGAAGCTCTCCTCCAAGAATGTCCGGTGCGACGATCAGGTCCGGTGCAACCCGCTTCACCCGTTGAAGATTATTGGCATTCTTCACCGCCGCTACGGTCTTGGCGTCGCCCCCGATATCCTTGGCCGCCATCACGATAAATGCATTTTCACTGTCATCATTCCGCAGTGCGAGGACGGCCCGCGCGTATTGCGCTCCCGCCTTCCGCAGCACATCACTGTCGGTCGGATCACCGATGATCAGGTCGGAATCCTCCACCCATTTGGCGGTGGGGGGATTGGGTAAAATGACCGTCACATCAAATTTACGGTCTCGAAGCTGGCGATAAGTATTTTGTGCCAGGGGATTTTCTCCGACGACAATGTAATGATCCTTGCGCATACGTTTCTTTTCTCCAGCCAGAAGACGCTCCATCCGAGAACCGATCAGCGGCACGATAACGGTCGAAATGGACGTTGCAAATACGGTAATGCCGAGAATAATCAGCGATACGACAAAAAGCTTGGCGTTGTCTGTTTTAGGGGTTATGTCTCCGTATCCTACCGTGGACAGCGTCACCACCACAAAGTAGAGAGTATTGGTCCACGTTTTAATCGGCGGATTGAAATCATTTCCCAGCATATAAGTTCCGATCATCGCATAGCCGATCAGCAGCAGGAGGCTTACGCCGGAGAGAAGCGTTCCGGCCGCGAGCGATGATTTTGAGAACGAGCGGAAAAAGATGATAAGACTCAGCAGGATGGCGGCATTGAAATAAACCATGCTGCTGAAGTGAATCCAATGCTGATGAATGGATAGCGCCAGAGTTCCGGCAATAAGAAGCAGGCTGATGGCCCAGGCCAGGCGCGATCGCAGGGCGAGTCCCAGTGACATGATCAGAACAAGCAGGCCGGCCAGGGCGGTGAGCAGTCCGTGCGGCAGCACAAAATGCTTACGTAAGGTGACCATCTGCACAATGCCCGGCACCTGTGGTGCGAGTTTTTCCAATCCTTCAATAAGGTTCGTCAGGCCCAGCAGGGCGATCAAAGTCGCCAGCGGAAGATGCGGAAACCAGATGTCCGCCCGCACACGCGACGCAAGGCGTCGCAGTCCGTTGCTGGCTTTCTGTCGCAGGGAAAGTTCTTGAAGCAGCTTACCCAATGTCCGTCATCCTCAAAATCCGTAAGCCTCATTTTTCGTCATCGTCGGCATCGCCCGACAAAATATTAACTCAAAGCGGGATAACCGAAAAACGCCCGGACTGCATTGGCCGTTCGGCAAAGTTCCTGCTGAGTCAATTCCGGAAATATGGGCAGCGCCAGAACTTCCCGACAGGCGGCTTCCGCATTTGGCAGGGAGCCCGCCTGGTAACCCAGCTCGGCAAAGCACTTCTGAAGGTGCAGCGGAACCGGGTAATAAACTGCTGACCCGATACCATTTGCAGCCAGATGCTCCTTGAGTTCGTCGCGGCGCGGAGTCCGAATCACATATTGATGAAATACGTGCCGGGCACCGGGGAGTCGGGCAGGTATTGTGACATCCGTTCCGGCGAGCGCCTGATCGTAAAAATCGGCAATCGCCGCCCGACGCTGGTTCCAGCGCTCAAGATGCCGCAATTTCGCATTCAGAATGGCGCACTGCAGGGCGTCAAGTCGGAAATTACCTCCCACAAACTCATGCATATATCGGCTCACTTCGCCATGTTGGCGAGTTTGGCGAACCCCGCCTGCAAGCGAATCCATACGCGTCAGCAGCGCACCCGCATCGCCTGCGGCGCCGAGATTTTTTGTCGGATAAAACGACAGGGCGGCTGCTGCACCCAATTCCGCCGGCACAATCCCGTCCGGATCACGCGCCCCGATCGATTGAGCCGCATCTTCTAACACGCTTATACCGGACTCACATGCGAATTGAACGAGACTTTTCATCGGCGTCATCTGCCCGAAGAGATGAACGGGAATAATACATCGGACGGCAGGTGTGACGGCCCGCTTAACCCAGGCTTCGTCGATCAGGAATGTGTCGGGGTTGATATCCACAAAAATCGGTCGTGCGCCGACACGGCTGATACAGCCTGCGGTGGCAAAAAATGTGAAAGGGGTGGTGATCACCTCATCTCCCCGTCCGATGCCCATCGCCATGAGTCCGGCGAGAATGGCATCGGTTCCGCTGGAAATGGCAACTGCGTGACAACCGCAAAATTCGCCGAGGCTATTTTCAAACTCCGCCACCATCCGTCCGCCGATGTACTCGGTACTGGCAAGCACACTCAGGGTTGCCGCCTCCAACTCCGGCCCGATCTGGGCATACTGCCGGGTCAGGTTGAACATCGGTACCGGTGCTTCGGAACTTTGCTCAACATGGCGTGTCGGCATTGTTCGGCCGGACGGTTCGGGCGCTGAATGAGATGTCATATTGAGCTCCATGAATATTGGCCGCAATGCATCATTGCGCCCCTACGCCTGCTTTTCCACCACGATCAACGACCGGAACGCCATCCATCGCGTCAGCGGTGATAGCATCCTTTCCAGCATCCGGGCCGCCGGCGCGGCAAACCGCGGCAGCAACACCGGCTTGGAAAAGCCGCCTGAAAGAGGATAAACCATGGTGGAATGCACCTCCCGGTGGATCACCGACAGATGGGGAAAACGGCGCTGGAACAGTCCAAGATATCGGAAAAATAATAGAGTGGGGATGGCCTGATTGCTGGCAAACGCCCCGGATCCGATGACGGCTATCGGATCTTCGCCGACCGGATTTGATTGTGATCGAAACAGCGGCGCATCCATATCAACCGGCTCCGGGTGCGAGAGCCGATAGCAGAGGCCCGACACAGGTGAAATAAACGGCTCGGTCATAACCACCCGGCCGCCGACTTTCAATACACGCTGGGCTTCGGAAAAAAAACGCAGCGGCAGGGGTAAATGATGCAGCACATCCTGCATGACGATGTTATTGACCGACGAATCACGGAACGGAAGATGCATGGCGTCGGCGGCCAGATGGATGTGCCGCGTCGGCAGAACGTCCGTTACAATCATCTGCGGGTAAAAGCTCCGAAAATGTCCGGAACCTCCTCCCACTTCCACCACCGTGCCGTACGGAGTCGCCGCAGTTGCGTCCGACGCAAAATGCTGCCGCATTTGCTCAAAATATTCACGATAAACATCACGCAGCAGCGGGCGCGTCTGCCACGCCTGGGCCCGGCGATCAATGACCTCCTGATCGCTCGCCCGTCCGGATTCAATCCCCGTGATCTGATCATTTACCATTGGATGGATCATAATACTTTTTGACCGCCTTTACCCCGGATTGCGACAGGGCGGTTACCCCCGCCGTACAGTAGCGGCTCACTGCAATCCGGTTTAAAAGCCGACATTGACGTCAAATCCTTCGGCTTTAATCTGTTTTACCAGTGCATCGAGACCCGTGATCGTGTGCTTAAGCCGCTGCGTGACAATCAGCAGTGAATTGTAAAGTCGCGGATCTTTGACGAATCTTCCCGCCGTACCATGTCCCTTCGCGATCGACGCGAGGATCACATTGGCGTTCTGCAGGACATGCGTCAGTTTTACGCTCAGTGCAATAATTTCCTGATGCGTCTGATTGACCGTGGAATCGACATCCGATGCCGTCTTATCCGCCTTGGTGATGAATCCGCCCGCCCGGCCCGCCAGATGATGCACCTGCTTGAGGATGACGGCCAGTTGGTCTGACGCGTGGGCGATATTGGCTACAATCGTATGAACCTGCTGGTTAAGACGTCGGCTGCTTACCAGACGGTTGATGGAATCAACCGTCACATTGAGCCGTTGGACCAGCGCACTGATATTATTTAAATCGCCGGGCTCGGCAGCCTCCCCGTGCGATTGCGCGCTGGTAAGCACCACAGGTTTAAGCAGCGAATGTAGATCGTCCGCAACCCGGTCCAGTTTTCCGCTGAGTTTTGTGAAATCCACTTTCAGCGTGGCAAAGCCCTTGATCACAGAATGTGGGATCAGGCCCGATGATGCTACTTTGGCGGACAGATGGGCTGAACCGTTGGTCGGGAGATAGCCCACCGCATGCTCTTTTGGTACGTACAGCGATACAAAGGGCGTCCCGATGGTTTTCGTGCCGATCAGCGCAACGGTATTCACTGGAAGCTTGATGGAGCGATAAATGGATAATTCGATTTTGGCCTGCTGCATGTCCGATGTCAGTGAGACGGACGTTACGCTTCCCACCACCACGCCGTTGAGCGAAACCAGATCACCCGTTGTCAGACCCATGGCGGAACCCGATCGAAGAGTGACTCGATAGGGGGCATTTGGCCCCAGATACGGTAAACGCCCCAGAAGAAATGCACCCCACGTCAGAAGAACTACAGCAACGATAATGGTCAGCCCTACGGCCGAATTCCTCAGCTTTTCATGAGCCATGAACCGTGTCCTGCTTCCTAAACGCGTTCACCATTTCCAAGCTCCGTATTGTATCCCAAACGCCGCCGTTTTCAGGAATTGCTCATTCGGGAATGTCCAGCCAACTCTCGGGGACACAGAACCTGAGCACT
>DAHWIP010000123.1:0-6016 GCA_027344975.1 Phycisphaerae bacterium | reverse complement strand
GAACTGGAGAGCACGCTGCAGTCGCCGGATGTTAATAAAAAATTCTCCAAGAAGATGGAATCAAGTCTCAAGCGTGAATACCGAAAGATATTACGTAATCTGGCGGGTATTCGCACGATGGATCGCCTTCCCGGAGCGCTTTTCGTGGTGGATGTGCGCCGTGAAGTGATTGCGATTCAGGAAGCACGCAAGCTGAATATCCCGGTGATCGGCATTATTGATACCGACAGCGATCCGGACATGGTGGACATTGCGATTCCCGCCAATGACGACGCTTTGCGAGCGATCGATCTGGTGCTGAAGGAAATTGCCGACGCGGTTCTCGAAGGCAAATCCGGCCGAGTAGCCAAAGAGGATATCGATCGCGCCAAGGAAGGGCGGCCGGAGGGACGCACGGAAGCTCGCACTGAACGTCCGCGTGGTCGTCCCCGCCGCGAAAGCCCTGCGGCGGAAAAACCGGCAGCCGACGCGGAAATTCCTGCCGCTGCACCGACGACGGAATCGCCGTCGGCCGAAGCGCAGTCGGCCGTCAATGGATAAATTTCAATATTGCAACGCCGATTTTTTGGGCAGCCCCGCGAGGCTGCCCTTTTTTATTTGCAAAATTGGCAACGATTCTATAGAACAGCGGATTGACGCGGGCAAGGACGCTCGAGAAAAAGGCGGTGGAATTTTGGCACAGGCAGATACTTCAAAAGTCGCGATGAAAAGCCCGCACCCGCCGGAAACGGGCGTCTGGCGGAAAAACATCATCATCCTCACCATGGTGGCCGTCGTGGAGACGTTGCTGCTCTGGAACAACGCGGCGTTGGATCGGACTCTCTGGCTCGCAACGCGCTGGTTCATGGGAGATCAGCAACCGTACAACTGGAATGCCGTCAAACTCAATCCGGCCACCCACCCGCACGCTCCATGGTGGCGGATTGTAACGCCGCCGTTTCACTCCCAGTTTTATCACCATACCGAAACCACGTGGCGGGCCCTGCGCGATGTGGGGGTGCCGGCGGAAGTGATCTTCATCTGTGTCGTGGTGGCGATTTACAGTCCGTACCGCCTGCGGGCCGCTGGCGTGTTCATGGGCAGCATACTGGGTGCCGGTGCCGTTTCGGAATTTTTCAAAAGCATCTGCGGTCGGGTGCGGCCCATCGGTCGCCTGCCGAACGGTCACCTTAATGATGGGCATAACGTGTGGCAATGGTTTCGAGGCCTGCACACGCAGCATGATTTGAGTTTTCCCAGCGGCCATGCGTGCGTGGCGTTTGCCATGGCGGCGGCGCTGACCTATCTCTCGCCTCGCGGCCGGTGGCTGTTTTTAACGATTGCGTGGTTGACAAGTTTTTCCCGCGTGGTGATGCAGGCCCACTTTTACTCTGACATCATCTTCGGCGGCACCATCGGCTGGTTCTGCGGATTCGGCTGCTCCATGTGGGTGGGGGAGCGGCTTAAGGTGCCGCAGGCTCGGCTTCCGGCACCGGGAGAGCAAATGCCCGCCGCTTTGACATGACCAGCAGCGCCACGATGAAGCAGAGCGAAGCGGAGACATAGTACACCGAGGCGGGGAAGAGATATTCAAATAACAGCCCGGCGAGAATGGGGCCCGTGGCACGGGCCAAACTTGCCATTCCCTGATTGGCCCCCAGAATCTCCCCCTGTTCGTCAGCGCTGCAGTGCCGGGAAATCAGGCTCTGGATGCTGGGATTATAGAGGCCGCCGCCGATGGCCAGACATATTCCACCGGATAAAAACCCGGTCCACGCCCACGCCCAGTGAATGGGAAGACCAATCAGCAGCAGCCCTGCCGTGATAAACAGCGGCCCAGCGATGGCAAGCTTCCATTCGCCGAATCGATGGGTGAGGCGTTTGATCAATCCTCCCTGTACGATGACGATCACGATACCGATGGCTCCGAACAGAAATCCGGACGCCGCGCTGGCATCGCTGTCCTGCTTCTTACGGAATGCCTCCAGATGGATGTTTGCCGCCGATGTCGCGGACGCCATAGGTTTCGTCGGCAAGGTGGGTTTGGCGCCGGCGGCGAGCGGGGTAGATGGATCGCCGGGAGAGATCACTTTCGTAGGCGTGAGAGGATAAAGGCGATGCTGAATAAGCAGGCTCAGCGTCTGTTCCATCCCCGCAAAGGCAAATCCATTGACAAAAAAGAGCATGATCAACATCCCGACCACCGGGCGTTTGAGCGCGTGTTCCAACCCGCGAACGCTGAAGCGGCGCTGAGCGGCGGCGTTATCCGTGGCCAAGTTGCGACTTTCCGCCAACCGTGTGATTGTCATGGTCAGTGCGGCGAGGCTGAAAACCGCAGCCACCAGTGGCACATATTGCAGACCGAGAAATTTGCTCACTGTTCCGCCAATCAGCGGGCCGAACATGAATCCGAGGCCAAACGCCGCCCCGATGACGCCGAATCCTTTGGCGCGATTTTCGGGCGTGGTGATGTCGGCGATGTAGGCACTGGCGGTGGAGAGATTGCCGCCCGTAATTCCGTCCACCATCCGTGAGACAAATATCAGCACGATCCCCAGCGGAGAGGAGCGGAAGAAGATACTCGCAAAGAGCATCAGATAGCCGATGATGGTACCGATCTGGCTGACGATCAGCACCGGTCGGCGGCCGATATGATCGGACCAGCGGCCCAGGATCGGGGCAAAGAGGAACTGGAAGAGAGAATAGGTGACACCGATGAGCGTGAGGTAGAAATAATTGTTAATTCCATATTGCTGACCGTAAAGCTGAAGATTGGGCAGCACGATGCCGAAGCCGACCAGATCGACAAAAACAATCAGAAATATGGTAAAAAGGCTTGCCTTTTTCATCGCGATCCTCAAAACCCCGATTGATATATAGATCCACGCAGGCCGGGTAACCGGCGGTGGGCACGTTCCAATCATACGTTCAGACGCCGCCGGGGTTCTTTCTAATATTTCCCGCCGTCAATCCCCGTCCAGCGCCGCAAACACATCGCCAAAAATTGTATCCGAAACCGCAACTCCCGCGTCAGTGAGTGCGATGGCCCCGTCCGGTCGCCACGTCAGCAGGCCGCAGAGCTGATATTTCTGTATCACCTCGGAGAGCTTTTCGGCCCTCGCACCGCCGGGGCGATCCTCAAATGCCCGCGGGTCGATACCACCGGCCAGACGCAATTGCAGCACGGCCAGTTCTGCCCTTTGGCGCGAGGGTGAAAGTTGTTCCAGTTCCACCATCGGTAACCGGCCGGACTCCAGCGCGTCGCAGTAGCGATGCAGACTGCTGACATATTTCCACCGTATCCCGCTGTGATGTCCCGATGCGCTCACACCCCATGCGAGATGATCGGCAGCATTCCAGTAATGCAGATTATGCCTGCATGGCCGGCCCGGTTTTGCCCAATTCGAAATTTCGTACCGGTCGAAACCGGCACTCCGGAGGCGGCGGGATACCAACTCCATCATCTGCAGTTCCAGTTCTTCACCGACAGGATCAATCTGACCGCGTCGCAAGCGGGCGGTCATCGGCGTATTGGGTTCATACATCAGACCGTAACAGGATAGATGCTCCGGCGCCAGCGCGAGTGCCGCATCCAGATTTTCATCGAGCGAACGAAGCGTCTGGCCGGGGATGGCGTAGATCAGGTCGATATTGAGATTGTTGATTCCTGCCGCCCGGGCGATTTGCATGGCTCGGCCCACGCTTTGCGGATCATGATCGCGTTGAAGTGCAGTCAGTTCCGCCGGTTGGAAGCTCTGGGCCCCGAAGCTGATGCGATTAACACCGGCATCGGCAAGTACCGCTGCCCGGGCTGTATCAAACGTATTGGGATTGGATTCCACCGTAAACTCCGTCAATTGGGTTTGCGGGCAAAATTGATGAATCGCAGCCATCAACCGCTGAAGATCATCAGGGGGGAGCAGCGTCGGCGTCCCACCGCCGATAAATACGGTTTCGGGGGCAATTGGGCCAAAAAACTCCGTTTCCAGCCGCATTTGCCGCTCCAATGCATCCAAGTAGCGACCATACTGATCGGCATGGCCGGCAAGTGAATAAAAATCGCAGTAATCGCACTTGCAGGAGCAGAATGGGATATGGATATACAGGGCCTGAACCGAGCCTCCGCGGCCGCACAACATCGCGGGCATTGCCTTATAGTCAGGCATCGGCGGAGCAGTGGGCAGCGGGATGGAATTTGTCGGCATCCAAAACTTTCCCTAAACTGTAGTATCATATACCATAGAGGGGATAGCGAGTGCTTTTGTTGGCCTTGTTTGTTCAGTTCGGAGGTACCCCTGATGGAAATTACTCTCGTAATTTTCAAAGAGGACGGACAGAGACGGGAATTCATGCTGCATAAGCGCGTGACCACGATCGGCCGCGGCGAGGATTGCGATTTGCAGGTTCCTCTGCCGACGGTTTCGCGCAAGCATTGCCTGATTGAAGTGCAGGATAACAATCCGGTTGTGGTGGACTTGGAGAGTTCCAACGGCACCTACTGCAACAATCAGCGTGTCACGACCGCCCAGCCTCTGCTGCCGGGCGATCTGATCCGTGTCGGCCCGGTCAGTTTTACGGTATTAATCGACGGCGAGCCGACGCAGATCAAACCGGTGCGAACGATTCTCGGCGACCAGGCGGTAGAACCGGTAAGCCCGTCAAAACCACCTGTGTCGCAACAGCATACCGTGGATGTGGATCGTGAATCGGCTGCAGCCTTGGAGCCTGATCCCGACGAAGATCCGATTGCGGCTCTCGAGCGGTTGGCTCGCGAAAAGGGTGAAAACTGATCTCATCCGTGTGCAGGGCGTCCCGGTCGAATAGGGCCGGAAAGCCCATGGGCGATCCCAATGATAATTTTCAAGCGGCGTTGAGAGGCGTTTTTCGCTGGATGGCGTACCCGTGGAAACGCGCGGGTGGCGCCGACGATACACATCCGCCATATTGAATATGCTGCCCCGATCAGATTGGTTGAGCAGCCGGCGGCGCGCCGCCCAGGGCTCCCCGGCCCCTTTTCCAAGTGGTACCTCGAAAACGTCCGCTAGTGAAATCAAGCAGAACGTATCTGATTAACCGCCGAAATAATCCGACAATATCTGCTGATGGCTGGTAGGAGGATTTTCCTTCAGCAGAGCCTTGTCCGTCGTGACGACGATCAGCCCCGCCATCGAACCGGGAAACCCATGGACGCCCGGCCGATGCGCCGGTTGCACCGAGCCATGATATATCTTGGCCAAAATGGCGTGAACGGGACAATAATAATAATAAAATCCGGGGTGTTTGAATTTCACTTCATAATAATCAATTTTGCCGTGGGGCCCCGGGGTGCCCTGTACGATCCCCTTCATATAGGGCGTCGGTTTACCGTTGAGCGGATTGTAGCTGTCGATCATGTGCATGCCGGTATCTTCATTCACAAAAACCACCGGCTGACCGGGTTTGACGGCGACAACGGATTCAACAAAGGCGTTGGCCCCGTCCATGTGTACAAAAACAGTCGAGGGGGGGAATTTTTTCGGTGCGGCGCCCGACTTCGGTGATAACCATACAACCAGTCCAACGACAATGGCGGCAGCAATGGCAATGAACATAGGTGAATTTTTGGGTGTTTCCATTCTTATGTCAGTCCTTTTCTCGAGTATAAAAGCCGCATATCCTTCACACATAATTACCAGACTACAAGATAAATACGACGGATGAACCGTTCGAGTTCGCCGCCAACGGGGGGAACTTCGCCCGCAAAGCGTATTTTTCAGTCAGACCGGAGCCAAGGTGGTTCTGCGCACCTCGGCGCTGTCCGGGTTCCGTCGCCGCGAGAGCCACCAGGCATGGACCGAGCTGCCGCCAACGTAAAGATACCCTGCCATGAAGATAAACATGAATGGCACACAGCTTACATCTCGATTCAGAAAGATGGCCGCCGCAATACAACCGAGTAGATAAAAGCCCAACCCCAATTCGGCAAAAGGCAACCAAGTGGTGCGATGCCTGAATGCGGGTGCCCGCTTCTTCCATGTTTTACCCGATTCTGTTCCAC
>DAHWIP010000122.1:0-6038 GCA_027344975.1 Phycisphaerae bacterium | reverse complement strand
CCGCACCGAACCGGCATGAACATGGCCGCTCGCCGCCAACGCCAGGTCATCGACGCTTTGCAGCAAATCGGCAGGAATCTCGTCGGCCGGCACGCCCTGCAAGCGACACTGCCGCACCAGCGGCGGCGGGTGCGAAACCGGCCGGAGGCAAGAAATAATCCGGTGCCGGATCGGACTTTGACGGTGGTGGTATTCTCACTCCGGTGCACAGCATGAAGCTCATTGTCGGCTTGGGTAACCCCGGTACCGAATATCAGCATACCCGGCATAACGCTGGATTTATGCTTGCCGATACCCTCGCCGAGAAAGCGAATGCTGGCCACTGGAACAGAAAATTTTCCGGATTGGTAACCGACTTTCGGCGGGATACCGAAAAAGTGGTGCTGCTCAAGCCGGAAACGTACATGAATTTAAGCGGTCGATCGGTGCGGGCAGCGGTGGATTTCTATGATCTTCCAATCGCCGACCTGCTGGTACTTGTCGATGATATCGCTCTGCCGACGGGAAAAATTCGGCTGCGTACGGGGGGGTCAAGCGGCGGACATAATGGCTTGGCGAGCATTGCGGAGTCATTGCGTGGACGACTGGAGATGCCCACCGATTTTGCCCGATTGCGTATCGGTGTCGGCCATCCGGGAAGCGTCCCGCTGGAGCGATACGTGCTCTCGCGTTTCAGCCCGACGGAACGGGTGGAAATTGCCGGGGCTTTATCTCGTGGGGCCGACGCGGTAAACTGTTGGATTCGCTCCGGTATTACCGCCGCGATGAATGAGTATAACGGCGGGTGAATCTGGCACATGCGACCCACACGTTGCGGATCAAGCGGATGATGCTCCGCAGGCGGCGCTGGACCGAATGGGGTAGAGGGATAAAGTGATTTTGTTTTGACGGGGAAACCCATGGTGGCGCACGTGGCGCTGCTCGCCGTCAGACGTAGTTTGGAGAATCAGTTCATGTCGGTACACGTTGGCCAGTATGAAGGCTTGTTTTTAATTAACCCCACCTTTGCCGGCGGCAACTGGGATGCTGCGCGTCAGGAAGTGGAACATATCCTCAACCGCGCGAATGCGGAAATTCTGCATCTTCGCAAGTGGGATGAACGCCGACTGGCCTATCCGGTTGAGGGGCACAAGCGCGGGCTCTACGCGCTGGCGTTTTTCCGATGCGAGGGGCCGAAGGTTGCGGGCATCGAACGGGATGTGCAGTTGTCGACCAATATTCTCCGCGCCCTGATTATCAAGGCTGATCATCTGGGCCTGGCGGATATGGAGCAGATGATTCCGCAGCAGCCCGCAGTGGATGAACACTCGGGACGTGGATTCCGCCGATCGCATGATCGTCAGGCGGATCGATCAAATGATGCCCCGGCTGAATCAGACATCACAGCCTGATATCTCACCGCGAGGATATCCGCGCCCCACGGGTGGGGATGCACGGGCGTCCACGGCATGGTTAACGCAGTCAATAGGGTGACATATGGCAAACCTCAATAAAGTTTTTCTGATGGGAAACCTCACCCGGGACCCACAACTTTCCTATACCCCGTCGCAGACGCCGGTCTGTGAGCTGGGCCTGGCGGTAAATCGCCGCTGGACGGCTCAGGACGGCCAGCAGAAGGAAGAGGTGACGTATGTTGACTGCACCTCCTACGGGAAACAGGCCGAAACGCTCTCCAAATACATGAAGAAGGGGCGGCCGATATTTATTGAGGGGCGATTGAAACTGGATCAATGGGAAGCGCAGGACGGTTCCAAGCGATCGAAGATGCGGATCGTTGTGGAAGGGTTCCAGTTTCTCGGCGGACCGGATTCCCGCGGTGGCGAAGGCGGAGAAGGGAACGCGCCGCGATATCAACCGCGGACGGCGCCGCAGGGCGGTCGTCCATCGGCACCCCAGAATGATGACGGGCCGCCGCCGGTATCGGATGATGATATTCCGTTTTAACTCCGGCGGGCGGGCTGAAAATCAGCCGCCGTCGATATTTGAATGATTGATTTTTTACATACGCGAGGTGAATGATGAAAGTTTTATTAACAGACACAATTGATAAAGTCGGTATCGTCGGTACGGTGGTCGATGTCAGCGAGGGGTATGCCCGCAACTATCTGCTGCCGAAGAAACTGGCCACCACCCCCACGCCCGGCAACATCCAGCGACTGGAAGCCGCCCGCAAGGAGCACGAGGCCCGGATGAAATTGCTGCGTGAGCAGAAGGAAGCGCTTCTGGCGGCCATCACCGGTCTGGAACTCACCATTGCGCGGGCATCGAACGAAGAGGGGCACCTGTTCGGATCCGTTTCGCGGCGGGACATCTCAGACGAGTTGATGAAACTTGGCCACGCGGTTACGCCGGATGATGTTCGATTGGATGAACCGCTGCGCCGCATTGATACTTTTATGGTCAATGTGCAGTTGGCATCGGACCTCAAAACGCAGATTAAAATTTGGGTGGTGCGCGAAAAGCCGGCTCAGGAAGGCGAAGCGGCAGCCGCGGCGACCGAAAATTCGGGCGACACCCAGGCTGCCGAGTAAACGCGGCAAGTAAAAATCAATACCCGACCGGCGAGACGAAGATCGCGTCCGGCCGGAAGACGATCTTGGGCCGATGGCGGGCAAAATACCGCATCGGCCTTTTTAATTCCTCACCGCTCTGTTATTTATCCGCTCCGTCCGGTCTGCATAATAAAAACGATCGCCGGAATGGTGATACAAATTCAGAAGTCTATTTGTCAAACATAACCTAACGTAAAAGCCAATCTTCCTGTAGACTTCCTCCTATAGGAGACGTTTGCAGTAGCGACCTGCAATTCTAGAACAGGTGGCACTGCAAGGTCTCATGCGGATGGCGACGCGAAAGCTGGGCAACCGATTGCATGTGGTTGCCCGGCACACCGGTCCCGAGGTTCTCTGTGAGCTTCCGGGTCCGGTAGCCAGCTCAAGCTGCTGCATGCTCAAAGTTGAGTCTATAAGATTTTGCACCGTTTAAAGTATTTATGTCGAGGAGGCATAAAATGGGTATGCGTGGAATGTCCAGACTCAGTGGGAATAAGACGGGCAAAAAGCCCGGCCGCAGTGGTTTCACCTTGGTTGAGTTGCTTGTTGTCATTTCAATCATTGCACTCTTGATATCACTTCTTCTCCCCGCCCTTTCCAAGGCAAAGGAGGATGCGGTAACGATTTCCTGCCTGGCCAATCTCAGGTCGCTCGGGCAGATCACCAACGAATATGCCCAGAATTATCAGGACGCAATCCCATTTGGCAGTTCGACGGCCGAGAACTGGCCTAATCAGTGGGGGCAGGATAGCTGGGATTCCCTCCTTTTTGCATTTAATAAAAATATCCTCCCCAGCCCCGGTTGGGAATTGGCATACGCCGAGGGGAACACCTATTTCCCAAAGCCCGATCGCTTTCCGGGACGTCCGGGTGAATACAATGCCATGTTCGTTTGTCCCGCAGCAACCATCATGCCCACTCCCGGCGCTGCCATGTGCACGTATTCTGCCAACCCTAATTTCTTCATGGCGTACAATCAGTACAACAGTAAGGACCTTTACACCTGTCGCCTTTCCCAGGTTACCGACCCCTCCCAGTCGGTGGCGATCGGTGATGGAAACCAAGTCAAGACAGGAGGAATGGCCGCCGATTCCAGCGCCTTTACATTCAGTTGGCAGCAGAATACCGCCAATGGATTCAAAGCCCCGGCCAATCAGTACATGAACTATCCCGATTATCTCGTCCCGCCCAACGGCTTGGTCGCTGGCGATACCGCCAATTTAGACTCTCCCGCATGGGTCCCCAGCGCCAGCGGTAACGGCCTCCGGTATCGCCATGGCAACGATGCCAATGTCGTCTTCTTCGACGGCCACGCGACCTCAATCCCAATGAACAACAATACTCCCGGTAACCCACCGGGAACGCCGGGAACATCCGGCTCCACCGGGCTGAAGATTATCAATATCATCAATCCCAATCTGTCGGCATCAGTAGCGCAGAATTTGTATTGACCGCCCGGACCCGCAGGGCGCAAGTGCTCATCGCGGCCGTGGGGATGAACTTTAACGATGACGTGGGGTGGCTGTAGATCGCCACTCCACGTTCGTCTAAACTCTCTGGTACGGAAGGATCCTCAAGCACCGGCGTTATGGTGGCTTAATGCTGCGTGGCAGAATAAGTCGTGGTGTCATGAATGAAAAGGAGTTTCCCTTATGAAACGACGAACGTTTGTCAAGGCAGGAGCGGCGACCGCAGCAGCGGGGGCACTCGCCTCCGTGCGCCCGGTTCGGGCGGCAAGAGCGAGTCGTCAAAGTCGCCGACCAAACATCCTGGTATTTCTCACCGATGATCAGGGGCGATGGGCGCAGCAGCCTTACGGCAACCCGGATGTCAAAACACCTAATATGAGCTGGCTGGCCGAGCACGGCACCAAGATGACGCGGGCGTATACCACCTGCCCGGTCTGCTCACCCGCACGAGCCTCATTTTTTACCGGGCGCATGCCTTCCCAACATGGTATTCAGGACTGGCTCTACGAACCCGGACATATCTACGACAATTGCCTCAAAGGCCAGACACTCATCTCCGAACCCCTCAAGAGCGCCGGGTACCACACCGGTCTCGTCGGTAAATGGCATTGTGGAGCAACGCGATTTCCAAAGACGGCATTCGATTACTGGTTCAGCTACTGGGTTTGGCAGTATCCTCATTTCGGTAAGCAGAACTTTTCCAATCAGGGCAATTATCTCGAAGAGTACGGCAACCAATCTCATCTCCTCACCAATCGTGCCTTGGAGTTCCTGAAAAATTCACGCGTCGGACGGCGAAAAAACCGCGAACCATTCTTCCTGTTTGTCGGTTATACCGATACCCATTCACCCCATATTCAGGCCCCCAAAAAATATGTCGATTATTACAATCGGCAGCCGCTTAACTGGTTCAAGGTTCCCCCGTTTGCTTCGTGTCACGGCCAGATTGCAAGTCTTGCCAACGGCGTTCCGCGTCTGGCATCGGAACAGCACGCCCGTCTGGCCGAATATTACGGCGCGGTCGCCAATATCGATGATCAGGTCGGAAGAGTCCTCGCCGCATTAAAGCAGATGGGCGAACTCGATGACACCATGATCGTCTACACCGGTGACCATGGTCTTAACGGCGGACACAATGGCTTCTGGGAAAAAGGCAATGCCACCATCCCCCAGAATTTCGTGGATGATTCCATTCTCATCTCTTCCATCATCTCCTGGCGTAATGGCGATGTAAAAGCCGGTGTCAGCAGTGATGCCATTGTCAACCATCCCGATCTCTTCATGACCATCCTCGATGTCGCTCAAGCTCACCCCGGCCAAGCCGTCCTCGATAGCATCAATTCCCCGGGGTTGTCCTATCTGCGGCAGTTGCGTGGTGAACATGTATCAGGATGGCGAGACTCCATCATCTGTGAGTACGGCAACGCTCGAATGATTCGCACTCACCGCTATAAACTCATTCTCCGTTATCCGTACGATTGGGTGCAGGCTCCCAACGAACTTTATGATCTTCAAAATGATCCCCACGAGCGCGTCAATGTCTACAACAAGGCGCAGCATGCGGAATTAATCAAAGACCTGAGCCGAAAAATAAATGCCTTCTTCAAGGTCTACACGGTGCCGGGAAATTCCGGCCTCGAACTTGAAAAGCAGCCCATTCCCAACCCGCAGGCTCCATGGATACGCATGGCTCGCCGCGATACGCAGTGGATTGTGCGGGATTATTAATACCGCACGGTTGTGTCGGATGACGCTGGATCGGGCACCTGCGCCGTGCGGACGAGCGCCCGATCCGATTCTCTCCGAACAGCCGACGCTTGCACGGCGCCCGGCGCAGAGCGTTATTCCCCGCAGATTGCAACCTTGACCTCAAAGAGATTCCCTCCGGACGGGCTCTGATGACGGGCGGCTGGATGAACAATGGATAGTTACGCGGTCGTCCGGTTTTTCTCCGCCTCTTTACGCATCAGCTTTCGCATATCACGCGGAGTATTCCGGTAAAAAGTGTGAAACGATG
>DAHWIP010000121.1:0-6040 GCA_027344975.1 Phycisphaerae bacterium | reverse complement strand
ATCGGCTTATCGAGTGCATAAAAAACACACGATTTGAAGTTTTCGCCACCCGCGGCTTTAAGGAAGCGATGGTGACGGCCGGGGGCGTACGTCTGGATGAAGTCGATCCGCGTACGATGGAATCGCGCATATGCAGAAACCTTTTCCTGGCCGGGGAAGTGCTTGACCTGACCGGCCCGAGCGGCGGTTATAATTTACAGTTGGCGTTTTCGACCGGTTATCTCGCCGGCGAATCCATTGCCGACCGAATCATTGAGCAGCGAGAGGAGTCCGCTTGATCCCCGACCGTCGCCATATCCAGACCGAGCAGGCGAATCCACTTTCTGCGAATCTGGATCAGTTGTCCACCATGGAGGCGCTCTGGCTGCTTGATGCGGAGAACGCGCGGGCAGTCAAAGCCGTCGAGGAAGCAAGGGAATCCATCGCCCGTGCGGTGGATTGGGCAGCGGAGGCGCTGCGGCGCGGAGGTCGAATCATATATGTGGGAGCGGGAACCAGTGGGCGGCTTGCGGTGCTGGATGCGGCGGAGTGTCCGCCGACATTTTCAATTCGCCCGGAGCAGGTTGTTGCGATTATTGCCGGTGGCGACGCGGCCCTGCGCCGCTCCATTGAAGGGGCGGAAGACGACCGACGCGCTGGTGCAGCCGCCATCTCCGAATTGGCGGTCGGCCTGCAGGATTTTGTCGTCGGCATTGCGGCCGGCGGCACAACGCCATTTGTGCATGGCGCTCTTGATCGGGCGCGGGAAGCCGGAGCGAGGACCGCCTTGATGCTCTGCACCGACCCGGCAGCGATTTCCACCACGGCGGAACTGATCATCTATCTGCCTACCGGACCGGAGGTGATCACCGGCTCGACCCGCATGAAGGCCGGCACCGCGACCAAGCTTGCCCTGAATGCGATCAGCACGCTGGCGATGGTGCGGATCGGGAAGGTGTTTGGAAATATCATGGTGGACGTCGATGCGGGGAAAAATACCAAATTATGGGATCGGGCCGCCCGAATGATTGAATCGCTTACATTACGCAATCGGGCCGATTCGCTCGCGCTACTTCAGGAGGCGGAGGGAAAAGTAAAACGAGCTTTGGTGATGCATCATCATCGCATCTCCGCTGCGGAGGCCGACGCCCGACTGGCGGCGAATAACGGACATCTGCGTGGATTAATTCCGGAACCGCCTGCACGATAAGCTTCGTCCTTTTACTTCAGGGTACGCAACTGAACGCTGCGCGCGGACGATAGCACACCGCCGCCCCACACACATGGCGGAATCTCGGATAAAATCGATGTATGAATGAGGTGACGCTAACAGCGGAAGAAACAGTACCGATCTTGGATTTTGGATCGCAGTATGTCCAGCTTATCGCCCGGCGGGTGCGTGAAGCGGGGGTTCGAGCTTTATTGGTTTATCCCGCCACACCGGCAGCCGAATTGAAGAAGCTCAATCCTGTCGGGCTGATTCTCTCCGGCGGGCCGTCGAGCGTGTATCAGGCCGATGCGCCGCGATGTGATCCGGAAATATTTAATCTGGGCGTGCCGATTCTCGGCATCTGCTACGGAATGCAGATGGCCGCAGAATTACTCGGTGGAAAGGTAAAGAAAGGGACGGCGGGGGAATATGGATCGGCGAAACTGACCATCGCGGGCACCCCCGAAGCGGCCGAATTATTTTCAGGTGTCCCATCAAGCACCAGTGTCTGGATGAGTCATGGAGATCAGGTTTATTCGCCGGGCGATGAGTTTCTACCGCTGGCGGGCACGCACGACTGTCCGCTGGCGGCGATGCGACATCGGACACGTCCTTTTTTCGGCGTGCAGTTTCATCCCGAGGTTACACACACTCCGCACGGCGGCAAAATCCTCGAAAATTTTCTGTACCGCGTATGCAAAGCCGCCGGTACATGGCGAATGGGCAATTTTATGGAAATCAGCACTGAAGCCATTCGCCGTCAGGTGGGTAAAGGACGAGTCATCTGCGGACTTTCCGGCGGAGTTGATTCCGCAGTGGCGGCGGCACTGATTCACCGGGCCATCGGAGATCAGCTCACGTGCATTTTCGTGGACAACGGGCTGCTGCGTAAAAATGAGCGGCAGAATGTGGAGTCAACCTTCCGCGATCACTTTCATATTGATCTGCGGGTGATTGATGCTGAGGCGGAGTTTCTTTCGGCACTTAAGGGCGTCACCGAGCCGCAGGCGAAGCGAAAAATCATTGGCAAGGCGTTTATTGATGTTTTCAAACGCGAAGCCAGATCCATTTCAGACGCCCGCTTTCTGGCTCAGGGCACGCTGTATCCCGATGTGATTGAAAGCGGCCAAGGGTACTGGCGCACCGCCGCAAATATTAAATTGCACCACAATGTCGGCGGGTTGCCGGCGGAACTTGGTTTTGAGCTCGTGGAGCCGCTGCGGGAACTCTTCAAGGATGAGGTGCGGCGTCTTGGCGAGGTGCTCGGCCTGCCGGAATCCATGGTATGGCGGCACCCATTCCCCGGGCCGGGACTGGCGGTACGCTGCATCGGAGAAATCACCCGCGAGCGGCTGGATATTCTGCGAGATGCGGATGAAATATTTCTTGAAGAGGTGGTGGCGGCGGGGCTGTATCGATCGACCGCACAGACGTTTGCTGTTCTTCTGCCGGTGCAGAGCGTGGCGGTCATGGGGGATGATCGAAGCTATAACCCGGTCATCGCGCTGCGGAGTGTGGATTCCAGCGATTTCATGACGGCGGACTGGAGCCGGCTGCCCTATGATCTGCTGGCGCGGGTGTCGAACCGGATCGTCAACGAACTCAGGTCGGTAAGCCGAGTTGTTTATGACGTTACCAGTAAACCGCCGGGCACGATTGAATGGGAATAAGCTGTGACCAGTATTCCGACTATTCATCCTCATGATCGCAACCTGCCGGCGTCAGTTGTACGCAAGCGGCGGCGTTTCCGGCGGATCGGCTACATCATGCTGGCGATCGCCGTCCTGACCGCTGCACCCGGGTGGGCTCTTTATGGTGTGGCGATATGGAATGTTTTCAGCCTGCGGCATTTTACGTTTTTTCATGCCGTTGTCGCCTACGGATTGCTGATTTTTTCCAGCGTGGCATTGGTGCTGGGATTATGGTATCTGCTGCTGGCACAGGCGCGGCGCCTCTCCATTATGGTCGACGGCGGAGCCGAAGTCGGCGGAGAAAAGGCGCAAGCGCGGTGCGGCAATTGCGGTTGGCCGCGAGATTATCCCGACCAGTTTTGCCGACATTGTGGCAAACCACTCTCCGCCCTGCCGGCCGAGACGCCAAAGCCGCCGACTGATTCGTGAACCTGCCAAAATAAATCGACGAATCCCCGGCAGATGCCGCAGCGGCAGCTGGGGGACATGAATGCAAGACTTTTGAGGTGAACCGGATTGCCTTTTGTATCTGCCGAGCGTGCAGCTTCGACAACTGAACCTGACACCCATAAAGCCCACCCGCTGCGTCTGGCGGCCATGTCGTGGACGCACTTTCTCAATGACGGCGGCGCCTTTTTCCTGCCCGGGATTCTTCCGGCGGTGATCCGACACCTGCACCAGCCTCTTTACATGGTGGGGCCGATTGTCGGCTCGATTTACATCGGCCAAATCCTTCAGCCACTCTTCGGTATCTGGGCGGATCATGTCGGCGGAAAATTCTTCGTTATTGCCGGGCTTGTGGTATGCGTGGGGACGGCGTCACTCATCGGTCTGTCGCCCAATGTCTGGATTCTTATCGCGCTGGTGCTGCTGTCGGGTCTTGGCAGCACGGCGTTTCACCCGCAGGCACTTTCGGCGGCGCGTTCGCTTTCAGGCAAACGCCACGCACAGGGTATGGCGGTTTATCTGGTTGGCGGCGCACTTGGCCGCGGCGTCTGGCCTCTGTTGGCGAGTGTGATTGTGGTGCATCTGGGCCTTCCTGATCTGTGGCTTATCGCCATTCCGACCGTGCTCACGGTGCCGTGGCTTCTGCGGGCTGTTCCGTCTCAGGAGGCGAAGCCGATGGGAGGGGGAAAGATATCGATTCGGTCCCATCTCAAGCCGTTTTTGATGCTTGTGGGATTTTCGGCATTCAGGAATTTTGCCGTGTTCGGATCGATTGCGTTTATCCCGATCATGTGGCACCTGCGGGGAGGGGCGCTGGTTCAAGGGGCGGGGATACTCTCGACACTGCTTGTGACGGGGATCATCGGCCAGATTGCGGGAGGAACCGCGGCGGACAAATGGGGGCGCCGACATGTGCTGATGATTTCGAGCGTTGCCATGCTCGTACTGCTGCCGATCCTTCCGCACGTGGCGGGCGCGTGGCTGTACGTGGTGGCGGGCTTGCTGGGAATCGCGTGTTTCAGCACCTATTCCAGCACTTTGGTGATCGGGCAGGATATTTTTCCCGAAAACAGGGCCATGGGATCGGGCATCGCGCTGGGGTTTTCCAACGCGATCGGCGCGATCGGACTTTTTCCGCTGGGCTATGCTGCCGCCACATGGGGAATTACTTCCGTCTTTTACATTCTCACCGCCGCCTGCGTGGGAATGCTGCTGATGAGCCTGACATTCAGCGGCGACGCCCATCCGTCAATGCACTAAAAATTTAATTCGACCTGCATCCGATGGTGACGCTTTACCCGGCACCGCATGCAGCCGGCGAGCTGTTGCGCCGGGTCTGAGAATCAAACCGACGCCGAACATTCGATGAGCAAATCGTTTGTGTTCTGCTAACGAATGATGAATACCGCCTATAAAGATCGCATCTATCAAGAGCTGAATCATTCCTTAGCGCGGAGTTAACACGCAGACGGATAATCCCGGCCAGTCGCGAAAGGATATTCGTCAGGCGAACCTGTCGAATGCGAAATGGATAGCTTTATAGGAGAACAAGCTATGAGGTCAGGGAATCACAGTATTCCACACCGTGCCGCGATCTTCGCTGCGGCGCTTACCGCCAGTGTCACGGCAGCGTGTTTTGCTGCCGCACCAGCAACCACTCAGCCAGCGGCCACGCAGCCGACGGCGGCCCAGTTGGAGGCGGAGATTCAGGCACTGCAGAATCAGGTTAAGAAGCTGCAGAGCGGACAGCAGAAGGTACAACGTTCGGAGGAATCTGCCGCGGAAGTGCGTCAGATCGTCAAGCAGGTCCTTTCCGACGCCAAGACGCGCTCGGAATACATGGGCAATGCCCTTGAGGCGGGGTACAACAACGGCTTCTTTATTCAGAGCGCCAACAAAGAGTTCAACCTCACCATCAACGGTTATCTGCAGTACCGATATACATGGTCGCAGGCACAGCGTGGAAATAATGTAACCGACACCGGTTCACCGATCCCATCATCGGATATCGGAAATTCCAACGGTTTTGATGCTCGCCGGGCACGTCTTATTCTTTCCGGCTACGCCTTCAAAAATATCATCTATTCAATTTCCGGTGACTTTGCCAGCGGCAGCGGGTTGGGCAATAGTTTCCAGATCCTCGACACTTGGATCGGCTATGAATTCAACCCCGGCCTGATGATTCGCGCCGGTTCCATGCTGGTCCCCTTCACGCACGTGGAGTATTACAGCTCCGGAACAGAATTCCCGGAATTTGCGGCGGCAGAAGCGCCGTTTGACCCGGTGCGATCGCTTGCATTGGATGTATCGGGCAATGTTGATAACAATAAATTGTTCTACGACGCCCAAATCAACAACGGATCCAAGGCCAATGGCCTTGACGGAAGTTCCACCGTGAGCGCCAGCCCGAATATTGATAACCGCATGGGTTTTTACGCGCGTGTTCAATATGCCGGAGCAGGTACCAATGCTGATTTTACCGATTCACCGGATGTATCCTGGCACAAGCATCTTGTCTGGGCCATCGGTGCTGCAGCCGGTTATGAAGAGCAAAATTCTTCGGCAGGCGTTTACCCAGCTCCTCAGACGTCGCTGGCTTTGGCCGGCTTGGCCACACCAGATGCCGGTTACCTCCCCGGCGTTACGGCAAGTGGTTCGCTTTATCGTGCGACCGTCGACGGCCACTTGAAATATCGTGGATTAGCTCTCAATG
>DAHWIP010000120.1:0-6110 GCA_027344975.1 Phycisphaerae bacterium | reverse complement strand
CTTAATACAGTCTACTGCAATTGCCACTTGCGGCGGAGGAGCCACTCGACTGAGATCGCGGCGACAAACAGCAGGAAACAGAGCGGGTTGTTGTACAGGGGGAACGATGTCCGGCGAATTTGATTTCGCTTCGGCAGCGAGGCATTAAGTCGCTGCCCCAATGCGCCGATGGAATCCAGCCGACTGTAGGTTCCGCCCGTCAGACGGGCGATGCGCTGCAGAATTTTCGGCTCGGCGGCGAGCCTGCTCATTTCGGTCTGCGGCGGGATAACAAAAATTTCAGTTTTATCCGTTCCCAGCAGTTTGCCCCCCTTTTTGGCGGTAAATACAAGGGTATATTTGCCGGCGAGGGTGGGGCTGATATTGCGTTTATACATGCCGATGTTGTGTCGCTCTGCGTGCATAAAAAGGGTGCGGGTTTTGCCGTCGGGCAGTGTTTCAAGCACGCGGGTATGGGCAAAACGTGTGGACTGGCCGTTCATGTCGGTCACCTGGGCACGGAGGCGTACCACCTGCCCGGGGCGATAGCGCTGGCGGCGGATCATGGCGGTCACGGACGGGCCGGAGGCGGTCTTAATTTTGCTCTCGCCGGCAAGCCAGCGGACAAGCTGACCCCAGAAACGATGGTACGGAGATTCATTGCCGAGCGTGCGCAGCTCCAGTTGCCACCGGTACGTGGTATCAGCGGCAAACGCGGCGGATCGGCCTTTGCCGTAATGTCCGACGGCGAGAATGATGGCCGGGACGCCATGGACATCCTCTTTCGGGTCAATGAGCAGACTCTGGCCCGCCGGTGCGAGGCCGGCAAACGCCACGCCTCCATCCAGATCGGGCAGTGCACGCTGCGGGTGTCCACCGCCGGGCGGGATGAACCAGGGGGTGATCCCCGCGAAAATAGGGCTCTGACGGCCGAATGGCGTAAGCTCCGGGACAAACGGGAGCGAAAGCTGACTGGGGTGGACGGTCGAGAGCTTAATGGGAAACACCGCGGCCATGGATGTATTACCCCAGCCGCCCGAGGCAAAATTCTGCATGCCGCCGATCATTAGAAAGCCGGCGCCGTCTTTGACGGCCTGCCGCATCTCCCGGCGCTGATCGGCCGAAAAGAAATTTGCCGCCGTATCGCCGAGAATAATCACTTTGAACTGCCGCCATTGGGCGAGCGTCTGCGGCAGGGCGGTTAATTTTCCATGCATACCCCGAACCATGAAATAGCCCGGGCGGGTTTGAATCAGGCTCACCAGATTCACATTCGGATCGGTGGCGAGGTCTTCCTCCAGCGGGCCAACTTCCGGGCGGATTTGGGCTTCAATGTACAGGACGCTGATCCGCGGATTGGTAATTAATATCGGAAACTGCTGGGTATTGCCGGCGGTGGACCGTTCCTGCGGTACGGCCGGGATGTGGACGGTAAGCAGAAGTCGGCCGACTTTATGCGGTGTGATGTGCAGCTTGATGATCTGGGGGTTGGGCCCGGATTGAAGCACGAGTTGTTTGGATTTCAGCAGCGTCTTTTGATGAAGAAGCTGCACCTGCACGGTGCGGTCGTCGAGTGCGGTGGAGCGGATATGCACCGAAAGGGTGACGCGGGTATTCACCGGTGCGGACTGGGGGCCGTTGATGCGGACGATATTAATTTCCGGTACGCCTTTGGCATGAGTGGAGGTTGATCCGACCCGGACGGTGAAAACCTTGACGCCCAGATGGGCGAGTGTCCGCAGCGGAGTCGGGCCATTCTGAATTCCATCGGAAAAGAGCACAACCTCGCGTGCACCATTATTGGCAGCGAGCTTGATTGCGGTGGGCAGATCGGTCTGATCGCCGTCGGGGGCAATGGAGCTGTATTCGTGCTCGTTGGCCAGTGGCGCATTGTGCTTGCCGTCGTAGGCGAAATATTCAATCTGAAAATGATGCCGAATGATGTGTGACAGTTGGCGAACGGCCATGACGCTTTCAAGATAGCGGCTCGGCGCGTTGGCCTGATCATTGACGCTCATGGAGCCGGAGGCATCAATCACCATGCCGATTTTGGTGAGGCGATGAGGCGTGGTTACCCACGCCAGCGTCGGCTCGAACATCATCAGCAGCAGAAATACAATCCCCGCGCTGCGGAGCAGCAGAAGCGAGATCATCCGGCGGCGTCCGAGAAACCGGTACACGCGCTGATAGAAAATCCAGATTGCCGCGATCAGCAGGGCGGCGGTGATGAGCATCGCCGCAAGGTGCCCCGAGGCAGAAGGAAGCATCCAACCCGCAGCGGCATAGATGACGGCGACGATGCCGATGGATGCGGGTATCCATGGGGATGGCGGTCTATCTGCCGAGGCCGCAGGGGATGTGGGAGGAAGGCCGGGGCCGGTTACGGCGACCGAGCGCCATTGCCGAACGGCATAAACCAGCAGGGCGATGCCCACGACGGCATTCACCAATGCCCACCAGGCAAAGCCATTCTGCCCGAGGAAGTTCAGTGAGACGTCGGCCAATAGTTCGTATTGCATCATCCACGCATACTCGCACAGGATAAACGCATGGGACGGTCAAATGTTGTCCATGCCCCGCACTTGGCCTTGGCACCGTTTTGTCCCGCCGCGGAATCCGGCCGGCCGCAAGCTAAAAAAGCGGGTTGATCAGCATGCCCGTCGCCAGTTTTGGGTAAAAAAAGGTGCTTTTCTGGGGCATCAGTTCGTTATGGTGGCATAAATCCCGCACGGCCTGCAATGGTGTCGGCTGCAGGACAAAGCCCGCCTGATGTTGGCCATGGCGGCAGAGATGCAGGACATCTTTCGCCTCGTGCGGAAACGCCCATTGGAGTTCACCTTCGGGGGCGAACCGCGGTTTGACGACCCGATCAAAAATCAGCTCCTGCAGGATGGCCACATCCAAAGACCGCCACTCGGCGGAGTGAGTCGCGATGGACGGTGAAGCGTAAAATTCCTTCAGCGGATCGTCATTCGCAGGCTTCACGACGATGGCCTGGTCCGATTTTGGATCGTAAACCGCCATCGCATGGCGGCCCCACGAGGCGAGGCGTTTTTCAAGCTCGGGGAGCTTATCGCCGGGGAATTTTTCCGGTGCCGCCAAAATGAGCCGAGCGCCGGCGGCGGCGAGAAAGGCGTCGAGAGTGAAGCCTTTGAGATTGGAAACCGTTCGATGCGTCGGCATGATAATCAAGCCGGGGTCCTGCATGGCGACCAGCACAAACATGACGAAATTGGCGGGATGATCATGCGGCAGCGGGCCTGATGCGCTTTCAAGTTCGCGCCGGTAATTGAGTGAAGTTCCATAGCGGTGATGCCCATCGGCAATATAGAGATGCTTTTGAGCAAGCAGTTTTCGCACCTGATCGATAACCGCTGAGTCGGTAACCCGCCACAGTGATGACTTCACCTCGCTGCGGCCGTCCATTGACGGGAGAGACGCCTGCGCCACCGGCGCCCCAAGGCCGGTAAACAGTTTGCCGGTGACGGCATTATGCGGATCGTCGTAGAGACCGAAGACAGGCGAGAGATTGCACCGCGTGGCCCGCGTCAGCAGCAGACGGTCTTCCTTGGGGCCGCTGAACGTTTGCTCATGCGGATGGATGGTGCCGGTGGGCCCGAACTCCTCCAGTCGCACCCGGCAGAAAAGGCCACGCCGCTGATACACCTGCCCTTCATGCGTGTAGGTTTGCTCATACGGATACAGGCCCGGAACATCATCGCGACGCAAAATGCCGGATGATAGCCATTGCGTAAGCTGATCGGCGGCCTGCTGATACGCAGCTGCCGGCCCGGCAACCTTCGGGGGAACGTGCGGGAGATCGATGGCCACAATGTTGTGTGCATTTCGGGTCAGCATCGCCTGCTTATCTTTCAGTTCCAGCACGTCGTACGGTGGAGAAACCAGCTCCGTCTGATCCAGAGCCGGATACCGAATTGCACTCATCGGTTGTATGTCAGCCACACCCATGTCCTTTCGTCATATTCACTCCACAGGATGGAGAAAAGTTTGAATTGCAGGCATGCGTCATCGGAACCGGTCGTTTCTGCCCGCCCCGTTGATACGATGCGGGCGATGACGGTTAACGCACAGCTTTTCCTGCTTACTGCGGATCGAGCAGCGGGGTTCCATCAGCACCATCAGATTCTTCGGGTATCACCCGTGCCATGCCGACCAGAATATCCCCTTCTTCCAGTTTGATGAGGCGCACACCCTGCGTTGCGCGGCCCATTTCGCGCAGTTCACCGGTAACGCCGATGCGCACCACCTGTCCCTGTCGGGTGATCATCATAAGCTCATCACTGTCGGTGATAGCCCGCACCGCCACCACCGGGCCGTTGCGCTCCGTGGTGCGGATATTAATCACGCCCTTGCCGCCACGATGGGTGAGGCGATATTCCTCAATACGTGTGCGCTTGCCGTAGCCGTTCTCACACGCGGTCAGCAGCGTCACCTGATTATCGCCATGATCCAGCCCGTGGGGGACGATCACCATGGCGACCACGCGATCATCCGCTTCAAGCTCCACGCCTTTGACGCCACCGGCCTGGCGGCCCATATCGCGCACTTCGGTTTCCTCAAACCGCACGGCCATGCCGCCGCGGGTCGCCAGCACGATCTGATCGTTCCCGTTGGTAACGCCCACACCGATGACGCTGTCGCCCTTGTCCAATCCGATGGCGATGATGCCGCGCTTCTGCGGATTCCCATACGCCTTCAGGAGCGTCTTTTTAATAATGCCGGCCGAGGTGGCCATCACCAGATGTTTGCCTTCGTCATCGAAATCGCGCACCGGCAGGACGGCCGCGAGTTTTTCTCCGTCCTGAAAATCCACCAGATTGGCGATGGACCGCCCCTTGCTCTGCCGGCTCATCTGCGGGACATCGTAAACCTTCTGCCAGTAGCAGCGCCCGAGATTGGTGAAGAACATGAGATAGTCGTGGGTGGACCCGATGAACAGGTGCTCGATGAAATCACCTTCCTTGCTGTCGGCCCCCACAATGCCCCGTCCGCCACGTCCCTGCCGGCGATAGGTGTCCAGCGGCATGCGCTTGATGTACCCCTCGTGGCTGATGGTGACGACGGCCTGTTCGTCGGCAATTAAATCTTCAATATTGATGTCCGTCGCGTCGTTGGTGATCTGCGTGCGGCGTTCGTCGCCATATTTATCCCGCAGCTCAATCGTGTCTTCGCGGATGATATCCAGCACGCGTTTGTCATCGCTCAGAATCAATTCATAGCCTTCGATTTCGGCCGAAAGCTTATTGTATTCCTCGGCCAGCTTGTCGATTTCCAGCCCCACAAGCCGCTGAAGCTGCATGATCAGGATGGCGTCCGCCTGGGCTGCGGAAAGCGTCATGCCGCCGTCTTCCTTTTCCGCCTGATGGATCCGTTTGAGGAATGCGCCGGGAATGAGTTTTTTCCATGTGAGCGCTTCATCAATGGTGAATTTTTTGCGCATCAGATTGGCTTTGGCGGTGGGCACATCGGGGCTGATCTTGCGGTTACGCAGCATCTCGATGACGCCCATGACCTCAATCTTGCCTCCCGCGCTGCGCGGCGAAATCTCTTCGGTATGAATATCCGCCAATGCCAGAATCAAACCTTCCAGAATGTGCGCCCGCTGGCGGGCCTTCTTGAGACGGAAGGCCGTCCGCCGACGTATCACTTCCTTGCGATGGGCGATAAATTGCTCCATCAATTCCTTGAGCCCCATCGTCCGCGGCTGGCGATTCACCAGTGCAATGTTGATGATGGAAAAAGTGCTCTGCAGCGGGGTGTACTGATATAACTGATTGATCACCACATTGGCGTCGGCATCGCGCTTAAGCTCGATCACCACCCGCACCATGTGCTCACGGTCCGATTCGTCGCGGACATCCGAAATGTCCTTGATCTGCTCTTCCTTCACCTTGGCAGCGATGGATTCAATAATGGTCTTTTTGAGCACCTGATAGGGGATTTCGGTGATGACAATCTGCTCCTTGCCCCCCTTGACCTGTTCCGTATGCACACGTCCGCGCAGCACGATCTTCCCGCGCCCATGCTCGTAACCGTCCAAAATCCCGCTGCGGCCGCATATCACGCCGCCGGTCGGAAAGTCCGGCCCTTTGACAATCTTCATCAATTCC
>DAHWIP010000011.1:0-15526 GCA_027344975.1 Phycisphaerae bacterium | reverse complement strand
CAGGTTCCGCAGCGCTATGAATCATGAGTCTTACCGACCGATGGTCACGCGGGCATATTGGATATCATCCCCCCGCACCCGCCCTCACCATGGACACCGAACCATAAACCATCGCGCCCACGCAGAAGACGCTCTGGAGTCTAATCCAATCGCAGTCGACCGATATCCCGGAATTTGCGCGAAGTTACCCGGTTCAGCTCAACTCGTGTTTATCGGACGCTGTCTCTCGCCAAATGTTACAGTCACCTTGTTTTAAGGGTTTGCGATGCCCACGAAGGGCGGTACACTCAAGGCGAAATCAGTACGGGTTGGCTCAAAAGGTCAACTCAGCGGCATAGGCGTAACTAAGTCGCCCGCAGTGAAATCCCGAGAGGCAGCGCGATCCGTGCAGGCAAGTGTCGGCCACAAGACGCTCTCGTCCGTGATAAATTCCGGACCATCACCCGCTGCGGTATTCAGGCGAAGGCCTGTCTTTAATCAGCAGAAAACGCTGCTCGATAAAGTCTTTGCATGGATTTGCTCCATCTTGATCCATGCCATCGTCTTCATGGTCGTTCTCATTCTTTACACCGTTCTTAAGCCGCCTCTCAGGCCTCCGCCCAAACCCATGGTCGTGCCGGAATCGTTTTACCACAGCAGCGCCACCGACCGATTGCTTCTGAGAACCGCAGCCCGCAATAATCGGAGGCTCGCCGAGCAGGAACACTCTATGGAGTCGCTCTCTCGTGCCGTTGACACGCTGAATTCCAGCAAGCTCCTGGATAACACCCGGGCAAAGCGATTAAGTATTATCGGTGTATCACCTGCTACTCTCGGGACGCGGTGGAACGTCTATACCCACGCCATGGGCTCGCCCATGGGCGTACCCGACGGAGCCACACTTGGAAAAATGACGGTAACCTTCTTCGGCATCACCTCCCGGGCAAAAAAGGTTGTATTTATCATTGATCACTCGGGGTCCATGATTGGTCGTCTGCATCTCGTCAGAGCCGAGGTTCGGCGGGCCATCAATCATCTCATGCCCTTTCAGAAATTCGCCGTCGTTGTGTTTGCCGCGCATCCCCACATCCTCGGCAATGAAACAGGTCTGACCCGTGCCACGCGACCGATCGTTACTGAAATGGATTACCTCCTCAAAGGGCATCATATTATTGCCGAAGGACGCAACGATGGCATGGTTCAACCCTTCGCCATGGCCTTTCGCGTCGCCTACGCCATGAAGCCGGATGTTATTTATTTCCTGACCGACGGCCATTTCAATCCGAAGTTGGTGAACTTTATTGCCGGTCAGACTCTGGCGTATCACGTTCCCGTGAATACCTTCTCACTGCTGAGTCGCGATCCGATTTTTGAAGATGAAATGCGGCGCATCTCAAAGTTGACGCACGGCGTATTTCATCTCATTACCCGCCGCCAACTTTACCGCGAAAATTAACGCCGCTGAAAATGAGTAATACTTCACGCGCCCCCCAGGCGGATTTCTCCATGCGTCTGTGCGTGCGGGCATTGTGCAGCGGGATGTAATCCGCGCAGTTACCCGCCACGGGTAAGGCAGACTTCTGAGCAGTTCCACGGCAACTCGGCGAGTCCTGATTTTGTGTACAGTTTTGTGTACAGGCGGCCATTTTTGGCCAACAAAAAAGGGACTCGCATGGCTGCAAGTCCCTTTCCTGTAAGCAGTAGCGGGGGGAGGATTCGAACCTCCGACCTCCGGGTTATGAGCCCGACGAGCTACCAGACTGCTCTACCCCGCGATCAATTTCGCGTCTCTTCGCGTGCCGTCGCGCCTCTTGCGGCACTTCGCATCGCTTCGTGCCTCTCACTCCTCTGCCGCCTGCTATTTTACCGGCAGCCGGTGGTTCCATATATCAACCACACACCCTTAAGTATCAACATTTACCTCTCGCAGTCAAATGCACTTGTCGATATACTTTGCCTCATCGGAGAATGTGGCGTTAATTTTGAATTGACTCTTTGAAGGAAAATCACCATGAAACGTATCGCTGTTGCCATCGTTGCCGCGACTTTACTTGTCGGCGGCTGTTCCAAATCCAGCTCCAATAAGGCGGCATCCTCAACCGGGACGCCCGCATCGGGCAGTGCAAGTTCGATGTCTGCAACCGCGTCCAGCGCGCTGGCCGGCATAGAATCCGCGTTTCAATCCGGGAAGGCGTCGGCCATTGAATCGGTCTTTTCCACCAGCTCGCCGGCCCAAAAGACGCTCGTCGATGCGACTGCAAAACTTTCCTCCCTGAAAAATACCGTCGAAAGAAGTATTAAATTCAACGCTCCCGCGCCCGCCATCAGCGCCCTGGTGCATAAGATTGCCCCGACCGGCGGCATCATTCCCACGCTGGAGAGCCTGAAAAACTCCTCCGTCGTTGTCAATGGCGAAACCGCGGTCGTCAATCAGGGCAAAAACATGGCGAAGGTTTTCCTCTCGAAGGTCGGCGGCAACTGGAAGATCGACCTGCAGAAGACTGTCTCCGCCATCTATCCCGACGCCTCCACGGCGGAGAGCAAATTGAAGTCGCTCACGGCCAATCTCGGCAAGGCGACGCAGTTCCTGCAGCAGGTGCAGGCCGGCCTGTCGGATGGAAGTATTAAATCGATGTCGGATATTGAAACGCTTGCCGCCAAATTTGAAGCCGGCAATATCCCCGGCGCCTCGGCCGTAAAGGGAATTATGGGCAAGCTTTAATCCGCCCGCGCGATGGATCACCAGCGTGTCTCGGCCAGAAGTGTCGGCACGTCGGTTTTTTCGCGTTTTGCCACTGGCGAGAAGTTGTACAAATTTCAGGTGCCGCGAGAAGTTTGCCGCTGCGCATGCCGGGTTGCTACTTGGCGGCCATCCATGCCGCAAACACCGCCGTTTTATGCAGGATCTCTGTGCGGCGGAATCCAGCTTTCTCCGCAAGCTGTATCTGCACGTTCAAACTGGTGGGAGAGTCCTCTTTTTCAATATAGGCGAACACATGATCGCGGTATTCATCACCTTTGAGCGCTGAAAGATATCGGCCGAAGCGCTCCCACATCACCTGCTGCACGGCGGGCGTTTCATGGATGATCATGTCCCATACCCAAAATGTGCCGCCCGGTCGCAGGGCCGCGTGGATGGTTTGCAGGACATTTCGCCACTCGTCTTGGCTGCGAAGGTGGTGCAGCACGGCCGCGGCCACAACCAGATCGTACGATTCCGGCTTCGGCTTAAACTCCCGTATATCAGACTGAAAACATTCCACCCGACCGCTCGTTGCATGGGTGACGCGTTCGGCGGCACGGTCCAGCATCGGTTTACTCAGGTCGATGAGGGTGCAGTTGAGGCCGGGCAGGGCCTGAAGGATTTTCAATGTGAAATTGCCCGCACCGCAGCCGATGTCGAGCATGGCCGAGGCGTGCGGGTGGTTTGCGGCCGCACATTGCTGGATGATTTCAAGCGCCAGTGGGGCATCCATGGTGGCGGACTGACCGGTTTCCAAATTGGAGAACCGCTCCACATCGTTGTCAAACCGTTCTCGGATTTCGTCAACTGTCGATTTCTGCTGTTTCATGGCAGGAATGTAGGGCGCCGGAGCAAGGTATGCAAGCCAGCGTGGACTCGCGCGGCCGATGGATGCGCAAAACGGATGCGGTCGATGCGCTCGGCACGTCCGGGGCGAGGCCGCTGATTTGTCGCCCGCCAGAATCAGGGTATGCGCAGCTTTTCACCCACCCGCAGATCGCGGTCGTTGGTGATACCGTTGGCCTGTTTGATGGCATTAATATTTTTTGCCGTGGCGGCGCCCATGGTGCCAAGTGCAATGCGATAGAGGGTATCACCGCGCCGCACGATGTAGGTGCGAGCCGTTTTTGCAGAGGAGCTGTGGCCGGTGCCGGTGCTGACCGCCATGAGGGACGGCATGGTGACGCGACCGGCGGCGGGCGGGATATCGAGCTTTTCGCCGATACGCAGCATGCTGCTCGGGCTGGTGAGTTTGCCGGGGTTGGCGCGGACGATCCGTTCAATGGCCACCGGCCCGCTGTCATGATAAAAATGCCAGGCGATGCGGGTGAGGGTATCGTTGGCGGCCACGGTGTAGGTGGTATCGCCATTGGGGGAAGTGGATTGGGTCTGTTCCGCGTTCTGAATCTGAAGATTGGTATTTGCGCTGACGGGCGCCAGATGCGGCGATGGCGCGGTCGGGAAAGTCACCAGCGGTGTGGATTTGTATCCGGGCATGCTGACCACTGACGCGGTGCCGGAAGCGGACGACGGGGTGAAGGCGGCTGGCGTTGTGCCCGAGAGGCTCGCGGAAGCGACTGCGGCTCCGGACGGAGTGACCTGAGCTCCCGCCGGGGAGACTTTCGGCATCGGAATGGTCTGGTCGGAAATGGGATGGAGCAACGTTTGCCGCAGCTTCGATCCCAGATTCGACAAACTGGCAACCTTGATGGAACTGCTCTGCCGGTCGAGGTAACTCGACAGCAGCATCCCGACCATGACGATAATGGCCAAACCGGTAATCAGCCCAACTTTTGTTTCGCGGTTCATCCTTGAACCTCCCATAAAAAACGGTCTATCGCACGGAATGGCTTAACGCTGCGCCATCCCATCTATTACGAGTTCACTGGCGGCTGTGTCGGCGAAACATTCGCCGCGGTAAACATGAAGCCCCTCAGTTTCGCACTGCGGCTGCGGGGATTGGCATACATCTCCGCATCGCCGGGCGTAATCGGCTTGGGAGTTAAGGACTCCCCCAGAGATTCCATCTTCCACTGCCGCATCGCATGCTTCACCAAGCGGTCTTCGCCGGAATGGAAGCTGATGACGGCCAACCTCAGGCCGGGTTGCCGCAACGCATGAACGGCTGCAAGCAGGGCTGAGAGGGATGAGGATTCGCGATTCACTTCCATCCGCAGGGCCTGAAAGGTGCGGGTGGCGGAATCGATGGCCGCCCGAGGTGCCCCCTTCACGGCTGAACGAATGATGGCCGCGAGTTCGCCGGTGGTTTCAATGCGTTTGACCTTTCGTGCTTCAACGATGGCCCGGGCAATTCTCCGCGAATACCGCTCATCGGCATTACGAAAAAAGATGTCGGCCAGTTCGGTCTGCTCCATGCGGTTGACCAGATCAGCGGCGGTGGTATCGGACCGCCGGTCCAGCCGCATATCCAATTTTGAATCGTTGCTGAAACTCAAGCCGTAATCTCCCGTCGTGATCTGATTGGTCGATACGCCGAGATCGGCGAAGATCGCATGGATGCGGGAAACACCTGCGGCCTGAAGTATTTCAGGCGGTTGACCGAAGTTGGCGTGGAAGAATCGCCGTTTGCAGGCGAGAGATTGGAGTCTTGTCTTGGCGTAGTGAAGATTTCGGTCGTCCGTGTCGATACAGATGAGGGTGCCGGATGAGCCGAGCTTTTCGCCGATGGCATGGGCGTGGCCGCCGCGGCCGGTGGTGCAATCGACGACGGTTTGGGCTGCCTCGACACCGAGGAGACGGATGGATTCGTGCAGGAGAACGCTCTGGTGGCCATGATCATGATTATCCATAGCCGAATACTTCAGCGGACCAACCGCATCACGCCGCGGGCCCCCGACGTCGGGGGTGCAAACAGCAAACCGGCGTGGTAAGATATCAAAGGTGGCGGAGACACGGCTGGCTTAAAGCGTGCCCCCGCCCGGCCGTCCATGGCTGGTAACCGGGCCTCCTGCCCGGCCTGCACCGCGGTTCACGTTCCATGTGTTCCGTGATGCTATTCTGCAATAAGTGCCTTCCTGGCGATTGCAGCGTGTGATTCTCAAGGCTGGCCTGGCTGCGCATCCTTGCGCAGTCAGGCCCGCTGTGCCTTAATGGAGTCCCTGCGGCATCCTTGCCGAGTTGGCGGTCCCCTCCAAGATTGGGACCGCTAAGATCAGAGGTCAAACCGCAACGTCCCTGCCCGTTTTTACCCCTGCGAAATCGTTTCTCCACCCTCATCCATGATGTTGTCCCAGCCGGAGAGCGACTCACCGAGAGTCAATTCCAGCTTCCTCTTGTCGTACCAGAGCAATTCCTTTGCATTCCAGAGCTGGATCGTGGTACCCATACCGACAATACTTACCTCATCCTGGAGCATTTTCTCACCCCGCGGGTTTGGTTCTTTGCCGGTGCGGTTGACAAACCGATCCGTAAGAAGAATTCGCCCCGCGTCATCGAGCTCCATCAGGTGCGACGATCCAAAAACTCGATAGGCTTTCTCAGCTTCCTTGCTGTCGATCACCAGATGAGTACGGGTTGCATCGGCGGCCGACAATTTTTCAAAGACCTTCTGCGGTGTGAGTTCCACATATCTGAACTTCAGGTTCGATTCGGGGTCGCGTCCCAAAACAGCCCGGGCGATCAATGTCGAGCCGAGCTCCTGAAGCTCTAGCGCCTTTCGATGAGCAGCCGGGAGAAGAAGGCGATTCTTCGAATCGATCGTATGGTCGTACCGGCTTAAGAACCACATCAAAACGCCTTCTCACCGCAGAACACATTTCTGCTGAACCATTAAGTCGGCACATTATGCCCCACATCATTACACTTTGCAAGCGAATTCTGGGATTTTTCCTCACGATCGCTTTGAAGCCGGTTGGCCTGGCACGATTTTTCCACAACCTATGGTGGATTGCGGTGCAAAAATCTTCGATAAATTGTGGGTAGACGAAAGTGGAGAAAAATCCCAAATGTTTAAGATTTTTAGAGCTGCCATAGCACCCGGTCATACTCACTGACCATCCGCGCGGTGGAATACCGGTCTGCGGCAAGCTGGCGTGCCTGCGTTTGGATTTTCTGGTGCAACTCCGGTTCGTGCAGCAACCTGAATGCGGCTGCCATCAGCGAGCCCTTTTCCGCAGGATTGGCGAGAAGACCTGTTTCCGCATGGGTAATGATTTCGTTGACGGCTGGTGCATCGAAAGCCGCCACCGGCACTCCGCAGGCCATGGATTCCACCACGGTAAGACCGAACCCCTCCACCGTCGAGGGCATGACGGTAACGTCGAAGCGTTTCATCCACGCGGCGGGGCGGGCGGTGGGTCCGCAGAAATGGACGTGCGATCGAATGCCATACTGCTTGGCCAGACTTTTGAGTTGCGGTTCAATCTTTCCGTAGCCGACCAGCGCCAGGTGCACATTCTGCCACGAGGCGTAATCGGCGATCAGCGCCTGTGAAAATTCAAGGATGAGGCGGTCCAGATTTTTAACCGGATCAAACCGGCCGACGTATCCGATGACTTTTGACCCCGCATCCCAGGGAAGTTCATCGGCGGGAACCGGATCGGTGTGGGAGAGTTCCTCCGTCTCGACGCCGTTGGCGATCACCACCCCGCGGGAGAAATGGCCGTGGGCGGCGATTTTATCCAGCACCGCCTGCGAGGGGGCGATGATGGCATCGGCGGATCGGCTGATAAGCCCCTGGGCGTACCAGTGCCAGAGCGGCCTGTCCTGAAGGGTGTGGATGGACTGAACATAGCGGCATGCCGGGCCCGCACGCCGGCAGAGCGTCGAGAGCAGATTGGCATGCACCAGAACGCTGACCACCACCTGGGGGTCAAGGTGATTAATGATTCTGCAATAGCGACGCACGGCACTCATGTCGCGGGAGGATCGGGCGTGAAGGCTTACGACTTCGCTCCCCTCGACGCGGATCCACTTGGCAACAATTCCCGCGGATTTGATGCTGATCACCGTCGGATTCCACCTGCCAACCGCCCGCAGGCCCCGTACCAGCGACCTCACCACCAGCGGGCTGCCACCGAGGTCCAGATCCGTAATGACAAAGACAATATTTTTCTTCACGCGGTCCGCCGATCCGGCTTTACCACTGGGCTTCGTCAAACGGTGAAACCGGTCCTTTGAGCTTGGGTTTGGGCAGATGACGGATCAGATCGCCGGCCAATCGCGCCATCGCATCCGAATCGATGCGCAGGTTCAACGGAGCGCCTTCCACCGTCCGAATTTTACCGCCCGCCGCCTCCACGAGCGTGCATTCATCCGCGGCTGCGCGGCGTGCGGCATAGGCGCGCGCGAGCAGATCGCGGGAGAAGAGGCACGGAGATTGTATTAAAAATCCCTGGCTGGTCGAGGGCTGAAGCGGCTTGCCCGGTTTGTTGGTCCGCGCCGTGAGTTCCTGGCGTGGTACCACGGGGCAGGCGGCTCCGGTTTCCGCAGCCGCCTCCACCAGGGCATCGAGGATCGAATGCGGCGTCGCCGGACACGACGCATCGTGAATCATCACCCATTTGATGCCGGGCTCCAGTTTTTCCAAGGCGCGGGCCACCGTGCCGCACCAGTCCGGCCCCGCCGCCGAGACCAGCACCCCCTGAAACCCGAGGTTGGGGCCGTAACGCGAACTGACGCGTGAGAGTTCATCCGGCAGCACGCATAAAATCCGCTGCTCGATCTCGTCGCGGTTGGCATAAAGTTCAATGGTTCGCAGAAATATTTCACGGTTATCCGCCTTGTGATAGGGGCGGCCGGAGCCGGCTATCGCCCAGGGCGGATCTGCCATCACAATCAGCACTGCCGTATCAGCCATGTGTGCACACTCCTTTCATTCCATCGTACTGGCGCAAAACAGAGATGCAAACAATACTTTGCCGCGCGGCGCCTCTTCGGAGCTCCCCCGCCGGAGGCGTAGAACGTGCACGGATAAGCGTTCATTTTTCCGCGGCACTTTCCCCGCCGGGCGCGCACTGGAGTTGAGCGTTTGAGAGATTCAGGCGTTGATGGTCCGGCCGTCGACCCCCAGCGCCGCCTCACGCAGCGCTTCGGGAAGCGTCGGATGCGCATGGCAGGTTCGGGCGATATCTTCGCTGCTGGCGCCCATCGCCATCGCCATCACCGCTTCGGCAATCAGACTCGAGGCCTGCGGACCGAGGATATGCACCCCCAGCACGCGGTCGGTTTTCGCGTCGGCCAGAATTTTCACAAGTCCGAAGGTGTCGTTCATGCAGATAGCGCGGGAATTGGCGGCAAAGCGGAATTTGCCGATCTTGAAATCAACCCCCGCCCCCTTGAGTTGCTCCTGCGTTCTGCCCACCCACGCCAGTTCGGGCGACGTATAGACCACAAACGGGATGGTGTTGTAGTCCACGTGTCCCGCCCCGCCGGCAATCCGCTCTACGCACGCCACCGCGTCTTCCTCCGCCTTGTGGGCCAGCATCGGCCCGGCAATGACATCTCCTACGGCAAATATATTTTCAATGGATGAGCGGAAATGTCCGTCCACCTCAACACGTCCGCGGTTATCCACCTTCACGCCGATCTTCTCCAGGCCCAGATCGCCCGTAAACGCCCGGCGGCCGACGGCGACCAATACCACATCCGCCGGCAGTTCTCCCTCTTCATCCGGACGATCCGCGACTTTGGTGCTGTAGCGAACTGAAAGCTGATTCTTTTCCCTGCGCACCCCGCGGGCCTGCGAGTTGAAGTGAAATTTCAATCCCTGTTCCTTCATGGCTCGTTCCATCAGCCGTGCCATTTCCTCATCGCTGCCCGGCAGCACGGACGGGAAAAGTTCCAGCACGGTGACATCGGCCCCCAGCCGCCGCCATACCGATGAAAGTTCCAGCCCAATGGCGCCCGAGCCGACCACCACCATCCGTGCCGGTACTTTTTCCAGCGCAATGGCCTGATCTGAATTGATAATCGTTCGGCCATCAAAGGGAAGATCGGGCAGTTCAATCGGGACGCTCCCGGTCGCGATGATAAAATGCCTTGCTTTGAGGGTGACGGCCTGCGGTGATGACTGCACAAGCAGTTCAGTGGGCGACTTGAATGTTGCGGTGCCCGTGACATGGGTAACCTTATTTTTTTTGAACAGCCCGGCAATTCCGCCTGAAAGCGTTTCAACCACTTTGTTCTTTCGCGCCATCATCGTCGGGATATCCGCTGAAACGCCGCTGCATTTCACACCAATCGGCGCCAGATGATCACGGGCGAGAACCAGTTTTTCGGTGGCGTCCAGAAGCGTTTTACTCGGAATGCACCCGACCCGCAGGCACGTGCCGCCGAGTTTCGGTTCTTTCTCCACACACGCCACGCGCATGCCTAACTGCGCCGCACGGATGGCCCCGGTGTAACCGGCCGGACCGGCGCCGATGAATACAACATCAAACTCCATGGTTTCCATGATCGCCTTTCATTGCGTCATTCAGCTTTGACCCGCACCACACGCGTGGCGCCTGACTTTGGCGGGACGGCTCCCATGGCCGCCCCGCATCGCTCTGCCCGCTGAATCTTACGCGAAATTTTATCCAGCGTCCGCGCGGAGCCCGCCGATAAAACCGCCCCGAACGGACACTGAGATTTCTTCCTCCGTATTTTGGCCCGATTTTCTTGTACCATGACGGTGTGAATGTTATTATGCAAACAAACGGAGAGGCAGATAGGTTTTTTTGTTGCCCCGCCATATTGTTTAGGGAGCCATAATGCCAGAAGGAACCTCGGGAACCAACCCGGACAAGTCCGCAACCGCTGGATCGCAGCGAGGGCGCAAAACGCCAAATCCGGCAATCTCAGATGAAGCTCTGGCCGCGCTCGAGCGTCATTACGGCAGCATGAATGAAGAGCCGGCCCGCGCCGACGCTGATTCCACCAGCGCAACAGGGTTCGCTGCCATGTTGGCCCAGGGATCCGTGGCGGGAGGCTCCAGCGGTGGATCACCCGGAGCTATGTCCGAAACCGGCGGAGGCCAGGAATCAAACCGGCGCGACGGCGGCGAAATACCGGAAGCCAAAATCATCGCGGTGCGACCCGATTCGGCCTCCAACAACACCCCATCATCAGCCGACTCCTCCACCCCATCGGCATCCCCCGCCGACTATGTCGCCGCTGCACCCATCGTCTATGCCTCAACCCCCGTTGAGGATGTGAATGACTGGCCGACCCGCCCGCAGAGCGTTTCGCCAAATCGCCGGCCGGGTGAAGCGCGGCGACGCCCCGGTCAATCCCAAGGCATGCCTGAACACTACAAGGCCTTTCTTCCCATCCTCATCGCCACCGGGCTCGGAGCGCTGGCCGTGGGAATCTGGGCGGTAACGGTATTGGCCGGCAGTTCATCTTCCGGCGGCCATCACACCGCTCCCTCATTATTCGTTGAAGTATCGACTCTCGGAATTCCTCTCGGACTCATCATGCTCGCCCTGAGCGGATTTATATTAAAGCGATATTGGAAAAAACGTTAGCCATCCCGGCCTCCACCCGGTCAACCCCTATCAACCCCGCTCCACTCCCCAAGTCTACGCATTTATTTGGCCGGCTGCTGCCCGGCTTGCTTTTCCGCTTCCTTTTTGGCGGCCGCGGACAGCATTCGCGATTCAAAATCGATGGTGAATTGCCGCCATGTTTTGATCTTGCCCGACCGGACATCCGCATCCACCGATTGAATCAGTTGGGTAAACGCCAATTCGTCCGCGATGCGTCGCTTGATCACCTTACCGCCGGAGCCACCCTTTTTCAGACCGAGCATCTTACGCACGTCCAATTTCCAGTCCGCCCCGTGCCGGACGAGATGAAGCGACCGCTCTCTGCCGTGCGCCTCGGTACTCTTGAATCGAATCGTCGCACGATTCGCCTTGATCGTCACCTGGGATGACGGCAGCGACGCCTTGAGCGCATCAAGCTGTGCGGTGACCGATTCGCCGGGTTTGCGCCCCGGGGGCGGGCCGAGTTTCTTCCTGGCTTCCGCAAGCATCGACCCCATCGATGCGGTCATGCCGGCAAAAGCGCTCGCCGCCTGCTTCTCCAGCGCAGTGCGCCCGTAAAGGCAGGCGGAGATTTTACTCGAATCGTGTGATTTAACGGCCCAGATAAATGTCTCCACCGCCCGGCGCGGCGATGAGTAATCGGGATAGTGGATCGGACGCGGAGCCGGCTTGGTGGTGGGGGCCACCTTTGCCGTGATTGCGGTCGCCCGGCCACACATACATAGGCTCATGCACAGCAGAACCGCTGCGTAAAGAATTCGACGGTTCATATTGGACTCCTCTGCTGCAAGTCTGCTTGACGGCGCCACGGTCAGCAAGTTTAACGATCTTGCCGAAAAAAACATGCATCGATCAGAATTCTCCTTCCGTGGGGATTCATCGATGACGACCCCAAGGTGCCGCCGATGGTCGGTCGACCAGCCCATTTTGCCCCCATACCCTGCCGGGCTATTCGCTTCGGCCAAGGCGGTGGTAGGGGGGATGGCTTGCCAAGCCGCCGGTTCCAATGGTGTCGGGCATAAAGTAAGCGTGCAGGTAGAATAGTACCCCATGAATATCTTCCGCATCCCCCGTCCGGCCCGCTCCGCTATTGGATTCGGGGCCACCCTTCTCCTCGCCGCCTGCGGCATCGGCTCACATGCGGCCCGATCCGCGCCCGCTCAATTCTGGCACGGATTGACCGTCAGCCGCGCCGGCGTGCTGGAAAAACAGGGCCACCCCTACCGCGGCATCGGCGTCAATGTCGTCGGCGCCCTGCGATCGTTGCTGGCGAATCCCCATCGCCGCCCCGGCCTCTCCGGCTCGTCCACCCCCTCCGTTGCCGCTGATTTCAAACAGCTTGCCGCTTATCACATCCCGTTCATCCGGTTTCCCGCACTCGCCGCCTGGGGTTCGCCTGCCCATCGCCGTCGATATCTCGAAAAGGTTTACCTCGCGCACCCAAACCAATATTTCCACGCCATGGATCAGCTCTGTGCCCTTGCCAACCAATACCACATCGGCCTGATCCCGAGTCTTTTCTTCACTCGCTGGCCCGACGCGCTGGCGCATGAGCACGGATTGGCCGTTTGGAACAACCCCAAAAGCCGCACCTACCGCATCTGGACGCACTACACGGTGGAGATGGTGCGACGCTATGAATTCAATCCCGCCATCTGGGGCTGGGAATTCGGTAATGAACTCAATTTGCAGGTGGATTTACCCCATGCCGGTCGGCACTCTCACGGCCACACCCCGTCATGGGGGTACACCCACGCACAGATGTGGAAACTCTACGCCCGCTTCGTTCGGCTCGTCCGGCACTACGACGCCTACCACATCATCGAGGCGGGCAACAGCCGCCCCCGGGCTGACTCCTGGCACAACATGATGGATCACCAATGGAAGCGGGATACGCCGACTCAATGGGCTTACATGCTGAAAATGGACAACGCCCCCTTCGACGTCATCTCCGTTCATGAGTATGGCCGCCACGCTCCCGCCAATATCCGGCGTGCAGCCGCACTCGCCCGCACATGGCATAAGCCCCTGTTTGTCGGTGAATTCGGCGTTTCAGGCCCGCCGGCAAAAAGCCGCCGACTCTTCATGGCCATGCTTCACGCCATCGTCCAATCCAAAGTCCCTCTCGCCGCCGTCTGGGCCTTCGATGAACCCGGGCAAACCTCCGGCAATCGCGATTATTCCATCACGCCCACCAACAACCGTCGTTTCATGCTCAAAGCCGTCGAGGCCGCAAATCGGCAAATCCAATCCGGGCATTGATCCGCGCGGCTTCGCCTGCAACCGGATGCGGCCGCGAACAACGCATCATCCTCCGGATTGACGATTCTGCAGCGAGCCGATGGGTTTATTCCATTGGCACTGCGTGGTATCCCCAACCCCGCCCCAAATCGCGGTGTGCATCCTCCCGCCCCGTGCGGAATGGCATCGCTTCATGCCCCCGGCCTCCATGAATCCCCAACTCGGTTGGGATATGATATGCAGGATGAATCTCTCGCCCTTGAAGCTCAATTTCCGGCCACCCATCGCCATGACATGGGGAGACATGGCCATCATCGGCTCGGTGATGTTCCTCGTGCTGGTCTGGATTGCCCTGCGACTGGTCATCACCTTCAGTCGGCGTGAAACCCGCGACCTCGTAGATACCCCCACCATCAACCGCCGTAACCGCGAGGCCCTGGAATCGATGCTCAGCCTTGATGAAATTGCGGAACAGGCTGCCAATGAACCCGCACCGCCCGATTTGATCGATGCCTTGGAGCACCAGCCGAAGCACCAGCCGAAGCACCATCCAAAAGATAAAGAAGCCCCGCCATGATCCCGGCCGCCCCCTCGCAGATGCCAACCTCTCCGCCGCCGACCGCCTGCGCCCCTGAGCCGCCACTCTCCGGCTCGCACGCCGACCGGTCCCTTTGGATCAAACAAACCGCCTTGGAGATCGGGTTTGATCTGGTCGGCATCACCACCCTTGCCCCATCCAGCCGCTCCGACTACATCCGTGACTGGTTCATTGGCGGGCGACACGGAACCATGGACTACCTGCTGCGCCACGCCCCGACCAAGCTCGATCCCCAAACCCATTGGCCGTGGGTCAGATCGGTGATCGTCCTCGGCCTTCATTACGACCCGACGGAAAACCGCGCCCCATCGTCCCCGCGGCCCGACACCAGCGGCCGGGGAAAAATCGCCGCCTACGCCCGCGGCCGTGATTATCACCGCGTGATGGCGGGATTATTAAAAAAACTCGCCGCGGCGCTCCGGTCAAAATGCGGCACCGGGTTTCAGTCGGTCGCTGGCGTCGATGCCACGCCCCTGCTGGAACGCGAAATGGCCGCCCGCGCCGGGCTCGGCTGGATCGGCAAAAACACCATGGTGATCCATCCCAGAAAAGGCTCCTGGTTTGTATTGGGAGAACTGCTCACGAATGTTGATCTTCCGACGGACGCGCCGATGGCGGATCATTGTGGCACCTGCACCCGCTGCATCGATGCGTGTCCGACCGCCGCCCTGACTCCCTACCAGATGGATGCCGGCCGCTGCATCAGTTATCAGCTGATTGAAAATCGCGGCGAGATTCCGCCTGCGTTACATGAGCCAATCCGCGAGGCGGGCTATCTCGTCGGATGCGACATCTGTCAGTCCGTCTGTCCGCACAACTCCAAGGCCGCACCCATCCCCCATTCCCCCGGCGGCCTCTCACGCGACGGCACTATTCCTCTGCACGCCGTCCTCGATTGGGATGACCAGCAGTGGGATCGCGCGACCCGCGGCCGTGCGACCCGGCGAGTGAAATTGCCGATGTGGAAACGCAACGCCGAGATATTGCTCGGCCACCGCGACCCGTAATAAAAATGTCATGAACCGCAGGGGACGGGCGACCGCGCCGCCATATAGCCGCCGGCTTGCCGGTGGTAACGCTGAAAAGGGTATCAGCGCGCAAAGACGATTCAATAAAGCGCGAGGACTTAATGCAAAAACCTCAGCGCACCTTCGCGACCTTTGCGGTAAAAAAGTTATTAACCGCAGGGAGAGGAACGGGTTTAACCGCAGGGGACGCAGAGGATTGCTGAGGCCGGGCGACTGCGGTGCCATATAGCCGCCGGCTTGCCGGCGGTAGAGCTGGAAAGGGTGTCTTAGCGCCTTTCTTCCTTGGCGTGATAAAGAGCAACTTACATCATGCACCAGCATGAAACGTGCCCGCTCTACTTTCTACTGTTCCACTTTCACTTTTCTGGCCGGCCCCGCCGGCCGTATCTCACACTAAGCCACGAAGAACACCAAGACGACTAAATAAAGCGTACGGACTTAATGCAAA